>NZ_BAAFGR010000021.1:0-64543 GCF_041154655.1 Nocardia sp. JMUB6875 | reverse complement strand
GGCGAAGGCCGCCCACAGGCGCTGGGGGTTCATGACGGTGTTGGGGAAGTCGCGCAGGGGGAGGGTGACCTTGCCGGAGGTGTCCGGGGTGCGGAGGGACTGCCAGTCGTAGGCGAGGTCGTGGACCGCGACGGTGGCCAGGTTGCGGGTGAAGTCGCGGAGGCTGTCGGCGGTGCGCAGGGAGGTGCCGAGGACGCGGAAGTCGCGCGGGGGCAGGGCCGGATCCTGCGGGACCAGGCCGAGATTCTCCTGGACGGCGAGCTGCAGGGTCGGGTGTTCGGCGACCTCGACGAAGGTGTCGATGCCGTCCACGGCGGCGGACACGATGGCGCGGTCGAAGCGGACCCGATTGCGCAGGTTCCAGAACCAGTACTGTTCGTGCTCCAGGTCGGGGGTGATCTCCGCGCCCAGAGTCGCTCCGTAGCAGGGGATCTCACCGGCGCTGAAGGTCGGCGCGCTCATCTCCGCGCCGAGGAAGTTCTCGAAGTCGGTGCGCAGTTCGGCCACGATCGAGGTGTGCGCCGGGTAGGCCACCTGGATCTCCTTGGCGAACTTGCCCTTCGCCTGCGCCGCGGCGACCATGTCGACGATGGTGTCCCGGTCGCCCGAGATCGCCAGGATGTGCGGCGAATTCACCACCGACAGCTCGGCCCAGCCGGAGTGCCGGGCCAGCAACGCCTCCACCTCTTCCCGGTCCATGCCGAGCACGGCCATCGAATAGCCGCGCGGGGAAATGCGTTCCACCAGCCGCGCGCGCTCGGTCACGGCCATGACGGCGTCGCGTCGGGTCATCACCCGCGCCACCCAGCCCGCGGCCAGCTCACCCTGGCTGTGCCCGATGGCGGCGGCGGGCCGCACGCCGAAGGCCCGCCACATGGCGGCCAGGCCGGTCATGTGGAACATCAACGCGGGCTGGACTTCCCACACCGTGTTCTCGAAAAGCCCCTCCTCACCGAGCAGGTAGTGCAGCGGCTGGGCGTGACCGTAGTGCTCGCGGTGCAGTTCGGCGCAGGCGTCCACCTCGTCCCGATAGGCCTGGGAGAGGCCGTAGTACAGCTTGCCCATGCCGGGGCGTTGACTGCCCTGTCCGGGGAAGACGAAGCCGGTCCGGCGGGCGGTGGCCGCGCCGAGGCTCTGCACCACGGCGGGATGCTCGGTGTCGGCGGCGATGGATTCGAGGGCCGTCAGCAACTCGTCGCGACCGGACACCATGGCGAGCGCCCGGCGGCGGCGCGCGGTGCGCGTGCGGAACAGCATGTCCGCCACTCGATCCGGCGTCACCTCCGGCCGGTCCGCCAGGTAGCGGGCGAGCTGTGCTGCCTCGGCGCGCAGCCCGTCGGGGGTCTCGGAGGACAGCAGGACGGGAACGGTGCCGTCGGGAAGCCGGTATTCAGACATGGAGATCCTCCGAAACGGGCATGGCAAGAACGGCATGCGCATTGGTGCCCGCGACACCGAACGAGGACACGGCGCCGTAGCGGACGCCGTCGACCGGTTCCCACGGGGTGAGCTCGGTGGCCAGGCGCAGGCTGGTGGCGTCCCAGTCGACCTTGTCGGTGGGGTTGTCGGCGAACAGGGTCGGCGCGATCTGCCCGTTCTGGCCGCACAGCAGCACCTTGATCAGGCCGAGCATGCCCGAGGCCGCCTGGGCGTGACCGATATTGGATTTCACCGAGCCCAGCAGCGGGCCGGAGGCGCGGTCGGGCGCGCCGTAAGCGTTTGCGAGAGCGGTCAATTCGAGCGGATCGCCGACCGGAGTGCCGGTGCCGTGACCCTCGATCAGACCGATGGCGTCGGCACCGATGCCCGCCGCTTGGAGCGTCTTCTCGATGAGCCGCTGCTGCGCAACCGAACTCGGCACGGCCAGCGGCGCACCCTTGCCATTGTGGTTGACCCGGGTGCCCAGCACCCGCGCATAGACGTGGTGGCCGAGCACTCGCGCCCGCGACTCCCGCTCCAGCACAACGACACCCGCGCCCTCGCCCCACAGGGTTCCGGTCGCGTCGGCGGCGTAGGCCCGGCAGTGGCCGTCGGCGGCTAAGGCGTTGTTCTTGGAGAACTCGTAGAAGGCGGCGGGCGACCCCATGACGCAAACGCCGCCCGCCAGTGCCCACTCGCATTCGTCATTGCGAATCGCATTGGCGGCCAAGTGCAGTGCGGTCAGCGAGGACGCGCAGGCCGTATCCACGCTCATCGACGGCCCGATCAGCCCGAGCCCGTGCGAGATGCGCCCGGCCACCGCACCCAGCGCGGTCCCGGTCACCCGGTAGCCGCTGTAGTCGGTGACCGCGGCCGACGCGGGCCCGTATTCGTTGATGGACGCACCCATGAAGCACCCGACCTCGGCGCCGCCCAGGGAGCCGGGATTGATGCCCGCGTTCTCCAGCGCGCGCCAGGCCACCCGCATGCCGACCCGCTGCTGCGGATCCATGGACACGGCCTCGCGAGGGGTGATGCCGAAGAACATCGGATCGAATTCCGTTGCCCCGTCCAGGAATCCGCCGGCGTCGGGAACCCAGCTCCAGCCCTCCACCTGATGCAGCGACAGCAGCCGATCCAGCGGCCACTCCCGATCGCGGGGGAACGCGCCGATGAGCTCGCGCGCCTGCGACAGCGCCGACCAGTAGGCGGGCAGCGTCTCCACGCCGCCCGGCGCCTCGATCGCCATGCCCGCGATGACGATGGGATCCACGTCCGTCATGCCGCTCATCCGACGGTATTCAGCGACGGGGCGAGCAGTTCGGCAATGCCCTCGGTGTGCTCGTTGAGGTAGAAGTGCCCGCCGTCGAAGACGGTCACCTCGATCTCCTGCGTGCTGTGGTTGGCCCAGCCGTACAGATCGCGCGGCGTCACGAAGGGATCCTCGACGCCGCCGAGCACCTGAATCCTGGCCCGCACCCGCACATCCGGCGCGCACGTGTACGCGTCGAAGGCGCGGTAGTCGGCCTTCACCACCGGCAGCGCCATGCGCATCACCTCGCGGCTGCCCAGCACGTCCGCGCCGGTGCCTTCCAGTCGTCCCAGGTGATCGAGGATCTGTTCGTCCTCGGTGGGATGCGGCGGCAGCTCGGCGGCCCGGCCCGGCGACACCGCCGCCGACGGGGCCAGCAGCCGCACCTCGCGGCCCGCGGCTTCGGCGGCCCGCACCAGCTCGAAGGCCACCATCGCGCCCATGCTGTGCCCGAATACGGTCAGCGGCAGGCCGCGATCATGTTCGGAGGCAATGTAATCCGCGAACGCGCCCGCGCCGAGCTCGGTCAGGGTGGTCGCCGCCGCCTCGCGCGCCCGGTCCTGACGGCCCGGGTACTGGAAGACCACGACATTGAAGTACCGGCTGAAAACCTTCGAGAACGCCCGGTAGCTGGACGCGCCCGCACCCGCGTGCGGGCAGATCAGCAGCGGCGGAAGCCCTTCCGCCGCGGGTTTGTGGAACTGCCGGACCCAGCCGAGCTGTGCTGCCATGACGTGAACTCCTACTCGGCCGAATCGGTGAGATAGCCGCCGCGCGCGAAGAATTCGCCCGCCGCGTGTTCCTGCCCGTCGGCGGTGCGCACCCGAGTGATGACCAGTGCGGCATTGTTGCCCCGGAACGCCTCCGGACCGCAGACCACGGCCGCGCCACCGTCGAGCACCACGACCCGTCCCGGCGTTCCGCCGCAATTGAATTCGGCGACCCGCGCGGCCAGCACCTCGATCCGCTCTCCGCGGTAGTAGGTGAAGGCGGCCGGGTACGGCGCGGACAGGGCGCGCACGAAACGCTCGAGATCCACGGCGGGCCAGGACCAGTCGATGCGGCTGTCGCGGTCGGCGCGCTTGTGGAAGTAGGTGCGCTCGGCCGGATTCTGCGGCCGCCACACGGCGGTCCCGTTCTCCACGGCGTCCAGCGCCTCGTTCACCGCGTCCGGAATGAGTTCCATTCCGGCCAGCACCAATTCGGTGCCGGTGACATCGGGCCCGATGGGCAGGCGCTTCTGCACCAGGATGTCGCCGGTATCGAGGTTCTCGTCCATGCGGTGCACGGTCAGCCCGGTCTCGGTCTCACCGCTGATCAGCGCCCACAGCACCGGCGAGAATCCGGTGAACTTGGGCAGCAGCGAATCGTGCAGGTTGAGGGTGCCGTGCGGGGGCAGGTTGTAGAGCTCCTCGGGCATCCAGGTGTACCAGCTGTTCACCACGATCACGTCCGGCTCGGCCCGCTTGACCAGATCGATGGTCTCCGCGTCCGCCCGTTCGGTGAGGTGCACCGGAATCCCGTGCTCGCGGGCCAGTTCCTCGACCGAATCCGACCACATGGCCTTGTAGGTGGATTCCGCGGCCGGGTGGGTGACCGCCAGCACCACCTCGTGGCGCGAATCGATCAGGGCCTGCAGGGTTTTCCGGCCCCAGGTCTGGAAGCCGAACGAGACGATACGCATTGAACCGAACCTCATCTTTGCTCGAAGTAAGCTAAGCCTAACCTATTTACCAAGCCGGTTGTGCGCGGCACCCACGGCCGCGCTCCGCACCAGCTCCGGCGCACACGCCAGCACCCGGTCCGAAAGTTCGCCCAGGCAGCTCAGATTGGGGAAGCCCGGGCCCTGGGCCAGCGCCGCCATATTCGGCAGGTAGAGCTTGGCCTCCAGACCGGTGACGGCCAGGTCGTAGCCGATGGCGGCCTCCAGGCGCGCCTGATCCACCGGGCCGCCCACGGCCAGCTCCAGCAGGTCCGCGGCATCGGTGTCGAAAAGCTCCAGGAACCACAGCGATTCGCCACCGGTCGCGTCCACCACCAGATCGAAGGTGTGCACCTGATCGGGGCGGGTCTCGTTGCGCAGGGTCAGCGCCACCGCCTCGTCGCGCGCGGCCACCCGGACCACGCGGCCCTGCAGGTGATGCACGCGGCTGTCGGCGAGCAGGTTCTCCTGCACCCGGACCGAGAAGACGCCGCGATCGGTGCGGCGGATGACATCGCGGCGCTCCTCGAGACTCAGCGCGGGCCACTTCACCGGATCGCTGAACAGCGCGTTCTCGAAATAGCTTTCGCCGCGGGTGTAGATGGTGGCCTTGGGCGAGATGACCGAGACGGTGAGCACATCATGGCGGACCAACTCGTCCATGGCCGAACCCGCGGTCTCGCCGCCGCCGATCACCGCGGCCCGCGAGGACACCGGCAGCTGACGCTTGGCGGCCAGATCCCAGAATTCGGAGATGCTCAGCACCCGGGGATGGTCCGCGAGGGCGCGGCGGCTGTTGCCCGGGCCGGTGATCATCAACCGGTCCGCGTCCAGCGTGCTCGACTTGCCGTCGGCGTCGACCACGGTGACCAGCCAGCCGTCGGCCGCGGCGGAAATCGTTCGGACCGAACCCATCACGATCTCGACGCCGGTGCGACGGGCGACCCACTGCAGGTAGTCGGCCCACAGGGTGTGCTGCGGGCTGGGCCGGCCGCGGTCCACCCACTCGGCGTAGGTGCCGTGCTCGACCAGGTAGGCGGTCCAGCTGAAGGCCCGCATGGCCGCGTCGATATCGCGATTGCGGCCGCGCGCCCAGGTGGAGTGGTACGGGAAGCCGACATCCTTCTCCGGGCTGGTGCCCAGGCGGTGGCGGCCGTCGGTCCAGCCGCCGCTGGGCAGCCAGTTGCCGCCCACCGCATGGGATTCGACGACGACCACGCGCGGCGCGGGCAGGCCGAGTTCCCGCAGGACGTACGCCTTGGCCGCCACGGCCATGGCCTTGGGACCGGCTCCGACCACGAGAAGTGTGTCCACTGATGCTCCTGCTTTCCCGGCGGCATGCGTCCGATGTGATGGCAGCCACTTCGCAGCTACCCCCACGGCGGGCCCGTCGAAAAGGCCGATCGGGGAAGGAGATCGGATGACGCGCTTCCAAACCGTGGGGTCTTATGTTTGCATAGGCTTACCTTATATTGGTCGGGACCCGGTTCGAGCGCAAGCCCTTGGATCGGACGCCTGACCGAAAACGATGGGAATACGAATGATCAAGTCCATGCGTCGCATCGCCGTCGCGGCCGTCGCCGTCGCGGCCGTCCTGGGCGGTACCGCCGCCACCGTCGCCCCCGCCTCCGCCCTGCCGGTCGCCGCGCCGGTCAAGGCCGCGAATCCCGGTGTGGGAGAGCTGCAGTCGAAGCTCACACTGCTGCTGAACACCGGCGCCTCGCGGGCCGCGCGCGCCAACGAGCTGGAGGCCGGCGAGGCCGGACTGCCGCTCATCGACCAGGTCGCCGGCGTCGTCGCCGCCGCCCCGCCGAGCTTCAAGTACACCGTGCTGGGACCGGTGAATGTCTCCGGCGACACGCTCAGCGCCGGTTTCCAGACCTCCATCGACGGCTTCGACCCGTGGAACTGGACCCTCACCTGGCGTGACATCGACGGCACCTGGAAGCTGACCCGCGACTCCGAGTGCACCGTGGCCAGCATCGCCTACCTGCCCTGCAGCCTCTGATACACGCGTAGCAGCGAATCCCGGGCATCCGATGGATGCCCGGGTTTTCGCATGCGCGGGAAGGGTTTTCGGGCTACACGGTGGCGCGTTCCAGCCGCCAGCCCGAGGCCCGGGTGCGCTCGTTCCAGAAGTCGGCGTAGCGGCCGTCCAGGGCGAGCAGTTCCGCGTGCGTGCCGCGCTCGACAATGCGGCCGCCGTCCATGAACAGGATCTGATCCGCGTGCGCGATGGTGGCCAGGCGATGCGCCACCACGAGAACCGTTCTGCCGCGTGTGAGTTCGTGCACACCGCGCACCACGACCGCCTCGTTGTGCGGATCCAGCGCGCTGGTGGCCTCGTCCAGCAGCACGATCGGAGCGTCCTTGACCAGGGCGCGGGCGATCGAAACCCGCTGGCGCTCACCGCCGGACAGGGCCGAACCGCCCTCGCCGACCGCGGTCTGCCAGCCGTCGGGCAGGCGCGCGGCGATCTCGTCGACCCGCGCGACCGTTCCGGCCTGCAGCACCTCGTGATCGGTGGCGTCGGGACGGCCGACCCGAATGTTCTCCAGCACAGAACGATCGAAGAGATAGACGTTCTGGAAGACCAGCGCCAGCTGATTCAGCAGCGTCTCGGTCGGCTGATCGCGGACGTCATGGCCGCCGACCGCGACGCGACCGGAATCGGCGTCGTGGAAACGGGCGGCCAGGCGCAGCAGCGTGGACTTGCCCGCGCCGCTGGGGCCGACGATGGCCGTGGTCGTGCCGGGCTCGGCGGTGAAGGTGATGTCGGTGAGTACGGGCTTGCCGGGGCCGTAGCCGAAGGTGACGCCGTCGAACTCCACCCGCGCCTCGCCCGGAGTAACGACTGAATCCGGCTGCGGCAGAGTCGGTTCCGACAGCAAACCGGTGACGCGGTCGGCCGCCGCGGCGGCCGTGCGCAACGCGCCGCCCAGCTGCGCGGCCTGGGTCAGCGGCTCGATGAAGCGGGAGCTCACCGCGATCAGGGCGATGGCCGCGGCGGCCGAGATCGCGCCGTCGGTGGCCCGGCCCACCACCAGGTAGACCAGCACCAGGAAGATGGCCTGCACCACCAGGGAGAACACGATCAGGCCGGGGACGGCGGCGATGAGCAGGCCCGAGGCCGCCTTCCGCTGCCGGGCCAGCGCCGCGTCCAGGCCGCGGTTGCCCGCGCCGACCGCGCCCAGGGAACGCAGCACCGGTTGGGCCTGAGCGAATTCCAGCACTCGCGCATTGGCCTCGGTCGCGGCCTCGTGCATGCGCTCGTCGGCGGTGACGTAGGAGCGGTTGGCCCACAGGTTCACCACGAACAGCACCGGCGCGGCCACCAGCATGGCCAGCGAGATGCGCCAGTCGACGAAAAGCATGCCGAGCGCAACGCCCAGCGGAACCAGCACGCCGGTCAGCATTTTCGCCAGCAGGTAGGCGATCAGGCCCTGCACCTCGCGCACGTTCTCGACCACCACCCGCGACAGCTCGCCCGCGTGCCGGTCGTCGAACCAGCCCAGCGGCAAGGCGTTCAGTTGATCGCCGAGGCGGGTCTGCAGACCGTGCTGCATACCCACGCCGATCCGCAGACCGAGCAGCGACTGCACATAGCCGAACACCACGACGGCCAGCACCGCCACGCCCAGCCCCACCGTCCACCACCAGGCGCGGCGCAGGTCGTTGTCGAACAACGCCTGCAACACCGGCACCAGCAGCACGTAGGCGGTGGCCTGCGCGAGTGCCTGTAGCACGATGGCCAGCAGCAATCGCGGTGTCAGGCGGGCGTATTCGGCCGGGACCAGGCTCAAAACTTTGCGGATCATCGAGTGGCCTCCTCAGCGGCAACGGTCTCCAGCGCCGCCGCGTTGATCTCCCACAGACGCTGATAGAGCCCGCCCGCGGTGTGCAGGGTGGCGTGGTCGCCCTGCTCGACCAGGGTTCCGTTCTCCAGCACCAGAATTCGGTCCACACCGGTGATGGTGTGCAGGCGGTGGGCGATCACCAGCACGGTGCGGCCCGCCACCAGTTCGGCCAGGGCGTCCTGGACCGCGGCCTCGGATTCCGGATCGGCGAAGGCGGTGGCCTCGTCCAGCACCAGGATCGGGGTGTCGGCCAGCAGGGTGCGGGCGATCGAAAGGCGTTGCGCCTCACCACCGGACAGGATGGCGTCGACACCGATCTCGGAGTCGTAGCCGCGCGGCAGCGCCGTGATGCGGTCGTGGATGCGGGCGGCGCGGGCCGCGCGTTCGAGGGCCGCGTCGTCGGCGTCGGGGCGGGCCAGGCGCAGATTGTCGGCGACGGTGCCGCGGATCAGGCGGACATCCTGGAAGACGAATCCGACGGTGCGGTACAGCTCTTCGCTGGGAATGTCGCGAATGTCGCGGCCGCCGATGGTGATTCGGCCCGAGTTCACGTCGTAGAAGCGGGGCAGCAGCTTGGCCAGCGTCGACTTGCCGGAACCGCTGGGGCCGACCAGCGCGGTCATGGTGCCGGGGGCCAGCTCCAGCTCGATGCCGCGCAGGACCTGATGGTCGTCGCGGTAGCCGAAACTCACGTCCTCGAAACGGATCAGCCCGGCGGGAGCGTCGGCCGACGCGGATTCGCCGGAGCCGGAAGCCAATTCGGGGGTCTGCTGCAATTCGTGCAGCCGCAGCGCGGCGTCACCGGCGGTCCGCAGCGCCTGCGCGCCGTAGCCCAGACCCAGCAGCGAACTGCCCAGCCCGAGGCCGACCAGCAGGAACGGCAGCAGGTCCAGCGGCTCGAGCCAGTGCAGGCCGACGCCCGCCAGGCCCGCCACCACGATCAGCAGCATGACGAAGACCGGCGCGACCACGGTGTCCGACACCGACTGCACCGTCATGACCGGCATCTTCAGCTGCCGCAGCCGCTCGGTCTGCGCCTCCACGGCCTCGCGGAACTCGGTGTGCGCCTTGCCCGCCCGCCCGAAGGCCCGCACCACCTGGATGCCGTCCACGAATTCGACGGTGGCCGCGCGGGTACGCTGCTCGGCGGCGTTGTAGGCCGAAAGGCGTTCGCGGCCGGGCTCGTCCAGCATGGCGCGCATGCACAGCGCGTAGATCACCAGCGGCAGCAGCAGGACCAGCGTCAGGCGCCAGTCGACGGTGGCCAGGTAGATCAGCGTCACCAGCGGGATGGTCACCGAGCCGATGAAGTCCAGGCGGGCGTGCGCCACCAGATAGTGCAGCGCCTCGACATCGTCCTGCAGGTACTTCTTCACCTCGGACGAACTGCGCGCCCCGAACCAGCCCAGCGGCACCCGGGTCAGCTTGTCGGCCAGCAGCCGGCGCAGGCTCAGCTGATAGCGCGCGTCCACGGCGTGCGACCAGGTCAGCGCCGCGGCCTGCAGGATCGCGCGGGCCACCAGCACCAGCACGGCGATCAGCAGCAGCCGCCAGACGCGATCGGTATCGGGCGAATTCGCCAGCAGCTCACGGCAGGCCGAGACGATGAGCAGGAACGGCAGCACCGAGCACACCGAGGCCAGCGCGACCACCAGCCCGGCAATGCTCAGCGGGCCGCTGACAGGTGCCAGGATCTCCTTGCGCGCCAGGGCCTCTCGCTTGCGGCGGGCCTTCACCTCCGCCTTCGCGTCCGGCCCTCCCCCATCGGTTGCCGCCGGGCCCGGGTCGATGGCCTGTGCCTCGACCGCGGGCGGTGACTCGACCGTCATCAGTCCGCCTCCCACCTTCGTCCGTCCGGGCGCTCCCCTGAGCACCGACGAGAAGATAGGTTAGGCTAACTTTCGCTCTGCGACCATACCGAGTAGGTCAGCGCGGCACCTTCGCGGTCAGCTTCTTGCCATTGGCGTCGTGGACCATGCAGGTCGCGCGGCCATTGGTCTTGTTCCACTGCGTCTCATTGGCCGGATACAGGATGAAGGTCTCCAGCTGGTCGTACATCGAGCTGCCGCTCAGCAGCTTGTCGATCTCGGTCATGCAGGCGTCATTGGCCTTGTCGAAGGACGAGTCCAGCGAACCCGGCCACGAACCGGGCAGGTGCACCTGGGTGATGACCTCGGCGTCGTGCGGCGAACTGCACGGCAGCACGGTCACCTTGCGAATGTGGTTGTTCTCCTCGACCGTCTGCAGGCAGTCGCCGGTCTTCACATCGTCGACGGGAATCGAGGTCGGCGAATTCGGCAGGGCCGCGGTGCGAGTCGTATTGTCCCGCGACGCCGAGTTGTCCGAGTCGGTGGCGATACCGATGGCCACGCCCGCGGCCACCACCAGAATCGACAACCCGGAGATCACCAGACCCGCGATCGCGAAACCACGACCGCCCTGATTGCGCTGCTTGATCTGGCTCAGCGCGATGAGGCCGAATGGGATCCCCAGGAAGCAGAAGCCGAAAAGGCTGACGACGAACGAGGCGATCGCCAAACCATTCGTACCCTGCGGCGGCGGAGCCATCGGATAGCCGGGCTGCGGCGGATACCCGGGCGGATACCCCGGCTGCCCCTGCTGGCCGTAATCCCACTGCTGCCCGGGTTGCCCGTAGCCGGGATACATCGGCTGGTTGGGGTCCGGCTGTCCGGGCTGGCCCGGCAGACCTTGCGGCTGTTGGTCGTTCGGATACACGAGACCCCCGATCAGTCGTTCGGACCCAGACAATCCGGGCGTGGGCCAACCGTACCCCCTGGTCCGGACAAACCCGGGGACTAGGGTTTGGCGAGTGAGACGCCGTCAGCAACCCCCGCTACCCAAGCGGCACGGACTGGATCCGGCCCGGTTGCGACTGCCCGAGGAGGGCGACTGGGCCACCATCCGCGACCACCTCGTGGAACGGTTGCCGCGGGTTCGCCCCGAACGCATCGACGAGCTGTTGAGCGAGGGCGGGATCGTCGATCTCGAGGGACCGATCGCGCTCGACACTCCTTATGTCCCCGGCGGCGCGGTGTGGTTCCACCGGGATCTGCCCGACGAGACCGAGGTGCCCTTCCCGATCGGCATCGTCTACCGCGACGACGACATCCTGGTCGCGGACAAACCGCACTTCCTGTCGACCATCCCGCGCGGACAGCACATCCTGCAGACCGCCCTGGTGAAACTGCGCGGCGAACTGGATCTGCCGGATCTGGTTCCGGCGCACCGGCTCGACCGCGTCACCGCCGGACTGGTGCTGTTCATCGTGAATCCCGCTCGGCGCGGGGCGTATCAGACCATGTTCCACAAGCGGTTGGTGCACAAGGAGTACGAGGCCATCGCGCGCTTCGATCCGGAACTGGAGCTGCCGCGCACCGTCATCAGCCGGATCATCAAGGAACGGCAGGTGCTCAAGGCCTATGAGACCGAGGGCGAACCCAATGCCGAGACCGTCGTCGAATTGATCGAGCAGCGCGACGGATTGGGCCGCTACCGGCTGAAGCCGAGGACCGGGCGCACGCATCAGCTGCGACTGCACATGAACAGCCTCGGGATTCCGATCCTCGGCGACGACTTCTATCCCGAGCTCACCGACAAGCCGGTCGACGACTACACGCGGCCGCTGCAGCTACTGGCCTCGACACTGGAATTCATCGACCCGATCACACGGGAACCGCGCCGCTTCGACACCGCCCGCACGCTGCAGGCCTGGGACGATCCCGAGGGCTGGGCGACCGGCCGCTGACCGGCGACGACCCGTACGGCCCAGCGGGATTAACCACATTCGAAGCGCTTTCCAAGAATTCGCTCGTAGACTGGCCCGGATGTCTCGAAACGATAACGACGCCGTCGCGGTACTCGATGCGGCCCAGCCGCCGGATGCCCCGCCCGCTCCCCCCGGTCACAAGCTGCACGCCTACGTGGATGTCGCGGTCGTCATCGTCGTTCTCACCGGCACCAACCTCATCGCCCACTTCACCAACAAGTGGGCCAGCATCCTCTCCGTGCCGATAGCCGCGGTGCTGCTGGTGGCCCTGGTCCGCCGCCGCGGCCTCGGCTGGGCCGAGCTCGGGCTCTCGCCGCGGCAGTGGCGGCGCGGTTCACTGTGGGCGCTGGCCGCGGTGGGCGTGGTGCTGGCGGCCGTGGTCATCGGCGCGGCGCTGCCCATCACCCGCCCGTTCTTCCTCAACGACCGCTATGCCGCGATCTCCGGCGCGCTCATCGCGTCCATGGTGGTGATTCCGCTGCAGACCGCGATCCCGGAGGAGCTCGCCTTCCGCGGCGTGCTGCACGGCACCCTGGACCGGGTGGCCGGGGCGCGGGGCGTATTCGCCGCCGGGTCAATGCTTTTCGGGCTCTGGCACATCGCCTCGTCGCTCGGCCTGACCAGCGGCAACAAGGGTCTCACCGGATTCCTCGGGAGCGGCCCGGCCGGACAGCTCCTCGGCATCGCGCTGGCCGTACTGGCCACCGCCGGCGCGGGCATGGTCTTCACCTGGCTGCGCCGCCGCAGCGGCAGCCTGCTCGCACCCATCGCCCTGCACTGGGCGCTGAACGGTGCGGGCGCGCTGACCGCGGCGGTGGTCTGGCACGTCACCGTGCATTAGCGCTGACACGCCGAGGGGGCCGACTGACCTGGGAACAGAGGATTATGGTCAGTCGGCCCTGGCGAACTGTATCGGTTGTCCAGTTCAGTGCGTGGCGGTTTCGGGAAAAAACTGAAACACGTTTCGTTCAGACACTGGACAACCGCCGCGGACTATCGACGCGAGGAGTCGCTCACCACATCCTCGGGCGTCCATTCCGTATCCCAGTTCATCGGCGTGCCCTGGGCGTCGCCGCCGTGGCCCGGCCACCAAGCGCGGCGGCCGATCAGGGCGGTCACCGCGGGGGTGAAGAACAGCGCCATGACGAAGGCCGCGATGGCGATGCCGACCGAGATGGCGAAGCCCATCGAGGTCAGCACGGTATTGCCCGCCAACATCATCGAGGCGAAGGTGCCCGCCAGGATGACACCGGCCGCCGCCACCGTCGGACCCGTGTGGCGCACGGCCAGGGCCGCGGCGCGATGCGGATCGTGACCCTCGCGGGCCTCCTCCCGCAACCGGGCGACCATCAGGATGTTGTAGTCGGTGCCGAGCGCGACCACGAACAGGTACATGATCAGCGGGAGCGTGAAGATCAGACCCGAATCCCCTTGCAGGTGCTGGAAAACCAGCACCGCCGCGCCGAGCGTCGCCGCGAAGCCGAGGAACACCGAGGCCATCAGGTACCAGGGCGCCACCACGCTGCGCAGCAGCAGGGCCAGCACGATCATGATGAGGATCGCGGCGACCGGGAACACCACCGTGTAGTCACGGTTCATGGCGTGCTGGAAGTCGACGAACACCGAGGTCAGCCCGCCCACCACGGCCGTGGTGCCGACCGGGGCCGCGGAGTGCGCGGTGTCGCGCAGCGGACCCTTCACGGTCGCCAGGGCCGCATCGGATTCCGGCTTGTCGGCAAGTGTCACTTGGTATTCGGCCACCGTCTTGTCGGCCGAGATGGCCGGCGCCGGCCCGACCTCGCCCACGCCCTTGACCCCGCGCAGCGCGGCGCCGAAGGCGTTCAGCTCATCCGCGGTCAGCGCACCGTGCTGGCTCTGCAGGTACACCTGCGAGGGCTGGGTGCTGCCCGCGGGCATGCTCTTGAGCAATTCCTTGCCGTAGACCACGGATTCGGAGGTGTCGGAGGTCGAACCCGAACCCAGATCGAAGGTCGGGTTGAAGCCGAAGGCGAAGACGCCCAGCACGATCAGCACCGCGCCCGAGGCCGCGGCGAACAGCGCGGGCCGCTTGCCCAGCGAATTGCCGACCGCCGCGAAGCGCGCGCCCTTGGGCTCGCGCTGCCAGGCCTTGGAGGGCCAGAACACCTTGGTGCCCAACAGCGAGACGATCGCCGGAATCAGCGTGAGCCCGGCCAGCAGCGCCACCGCCACCGCGATGGCCAGGGCGATGCCCATGGAACGGAACATGCCCAGGGTGGACAGCGTCAGCGCGCCGAAGGCGATGATCACCGCCGCGGCCGCCGAGGTGATCGCCTCACCGACCCGGGTGACCGCGTTGACCACGGCCGTCTTGGCATCGTCACCGGCCCGCAGGCGTTCCCGGAACCGGAACATCAGGAACAGGATGTAGTCGGTGCCGACACCGAAGAGCACCACGATCAGCAGCGACTGCACCGAGTTGTCGATCTTGAGATCGAAGGTGTCGCTGGCGATCGCGATCAGACCGCTGGCCAGCGGGGACACCGCCACCAGAATGGTCAGGATGGGCAGCAGCGCGATGATCGGACTGCGGAAGATGATCAACAGCAGGCCCAGGATCAGCACCACCGTCACGACGCCGATGATGGCCAGGCCCTTCTTGCTGGAATCCTGCTGGTCCAGGGTCTGCGCGGCCGTACCGGTGACGCCGGCCTTCAGGCCCGTGTCCTTGACCTGATCCTTCAGCGCGTCCCGGATGTCCTTCACCGCATCGGCCTGATGGGTGTCATTGCCGCTGGTGACCTTGGTCATCTGCACCGCGACCACCTCGATGGCCCGGTTCTGCGCCGGGGGCACCGCCTGTACTCCGGTGACGTCCTTGATGTTTCGCTGCCCGAGCGCGGTGGCCGCGGCCTGCACCGAGGCGGTGTCGGCATCGGTCATGGGTGCGCCGTCAGACCGTTCGAAGACGATGAGCGCGGCCGGGGTATTGCTGTTGGGGAATGCCTTCTGCTGCAGCTGGATCGCCTGCACGGACTCGTAATGCGAAGGCAGGAAGTCGGATTGGTCGGTAGTGGCGGTGAGTTTCGGCGCGGACACGAAGACCGCGACGATGGCGATCGCCCACGCGGCGATCACCAGCCACGGGAATCGGACGACGAAGCGCCCCAAACGGGAGAACATGCGGGAGAAGTCCTTTCAGGGTTCGGCCGCGCTATTCAGTTCGACTAGATATCGAGGACCTGCGAGGACGGGTTCTCCACGACATCGGCGACGATTCGGTAGACCTTCGCCGGAATCCGGTCGCGCAACTCCTCGAGCGAATCCACGATCTCGAGGGTGAAGTCGCCATAGCCATCCTCATCCAGACCGAGCATCTCGCGCCAGTTCTTAAATCCCTTGGCCCAGTTCATGATCGGCGTGTAGTCCGAGGAATCGGAGTTGTTCTTGGCGGTGATGAACTCCTCGCGGCGTTCCTGAGCCGCGTGCTTGGTGGCGGTGGCGAAGTCGTTCCAGTCGATGATGTGACTGTGCAGCACCAGCTTGCCCTTGCGGCTCTGGTAGACCCGGACCGTCTCCGAGCCCTCCTTGGTGACGCGGTGCGCCTGCGAGAGCAGCTTGCCGACGAAGCGCTGGGTGCGGCCGCCGCCGGGGCCGACGCGCAGGGTGATCTCCTGCATGCCCTCGGGCAAGGAATCGATCACCAGCTCGGTGGTGGCGGCGGTTTCGTTGGTGTCCTTCTCGAAGTCCATGGGGTGCTCCAAATCATCAGCGGATGCGCATATGGGCATGCGTATTCGATACGGCGGTGCGGGTCCATTTCCGCTGCGCCGCACCGGCTCTCAGGGTGCGCGGACGTTATCGTCCGACTTCAGCCACTATAAGTAGACGTATACGTATAGCGCAACCCTGAGTCGACCCTGAACTTTTCCGGGATGGTCCCTGAGATCTAGCGGCCGCGCCGCTTACCCGGCTTCTTGGCGCCGCCCTGACGAGACTTGGCCGCCGGCTTCTTGGCCGGGACCGGTTTCTTCTTCTCCGGCTTCTTGACCGAAGGAGAGCGCGAGCTGCGTTCGGAGCGGCCGCGCACCACACCGACGAACTCCTCCACCAATTCGGTGGTCCGGTCGGCGGGCCAGGCCAGGGCGATCTCGGTCTCCGGCACGTCGGTGACCGTGCGATAGACCAGATCCTTGCGGTGGTGCAGGCGCGCGATGGAATGCGGGACGATGGCCGCGCCGCTGACCGCGGCCACCAATTCCATTGTCATGGCGGCATCGTCGAGGTCGGAGGCGTCCTGCATGCGCTCCTCGGTCAGGTCCTTCGTGGCGACCTGCTCGAACAGGGCGATCGGATGATCCTTGGGGACCACGACCACGGGCAGCTCGCGGTAGAGCGGGATGGCGCTCATGCCCTCGCGGTCGATGGGCAGGCGCACGAAGCACATGTCGACCGCGCCGTCGCGCAGCGCCGACTCCTGGTCCTTCATGGGGATCGGCCGCAGCTCGAGGGCGGTGCCGGGGAACCGGTCGGCCCAGATGCGCTCCCACTTGGTGACTGTCACACCGGGGACGAAGCCGACGCGCAGCCGCTCCAGGCCGTCCGTCTCCGGCGTGGGCTGGGTCGCCTCGGCCGCCGCCAGGATTTCCCTGGCCTCGTCCAGCAGGGCCTGCCCGTCCTCGGTCAACTGCGTCGGCTGCGCGCCCGGCACGAACAGTTTGGTATCGAGCTCTTCCTCCAGCTCGATGACCGTTCCGCTCAACCGCTGCCGCGAAATACCGAGGCTGCGTGCCGCCCTCGCGAAATGCAATTCCTCGGCAACCGCGACGAACCAGCGCAGGCGCGTCGTGTCGATGGACTCCAAGCGGCTCATTGGACCAAGGTTATTGCACCGGCCAGCAGGTTCGTCCGATGCGCCCGATACCCTTGATCGGTGAGCCCGGACAAGAACCCCCAGACCATGAAGCCGCTGACCGCGGCCGACAAACTCGGCATCTACCTCCCGGCAACCCCCGAGGAATTCCGGAACTCACCCGTCACCCGCGCCCAGCTCGAGGAGCTGCGCACGAATCCGCCGGAATGGCTGACCGAACTGCGCAAGACCGGCCCCTTCCCGCGGGACGTGGTGGCCCGCAAGCTCGGGATCTCGAACTCCGGCCTGGCCCGCAACGGCATCTCCGACGCGCTCACCACCGCCGAGATCGACGCCCTGCTCGCCGACCCGCCGACATGGCTGGTCCGCGAGCGCGAGAACCTCGTCGAGGTGCGCAAGGAAGCCGAGCGCGTCAAGGAGAAGGAGGCCACCCGCCGCGCCTCCTCCAACCGCCCGCCCAAGAACCGCTTCGGCGAGGGCAAGTAGTTCACAGTCGGCGCAGCACCCGATCTACCAGGTCGGGGGCCGCGCCGAGATAGTTCTCGGGGCGGAGCAGTTCGGCCAGTTCGGGTTTGGACAGGTGCAGGGCGATGTCCGGGGATTCGGCCAGCACCTCGACCAGGGGGCGGGTGGTGTTCTGGGCCTCGAAGGAGGCT
The DNA here is from genome assembly GCF_041154655.1 of Nocardia sp. JMUB6875. Classification (NCBI taxonomy): domain Bacteria; kingdom Bacillati; phylum Actinomycetota; class Actinomycetes; order Mycobacteriales; family Nocardiaceae; genus Nocardia; species Nocardia sp. JMUB6875. The sequence goes on along the minus strand of NZ_BAAFGR010000021.1, from coordinate 46,958 downwards.
GCCTGGAGGGTCTTCTTGGCGATCGGTTTGCCCAGGAGGGGGGCCAGGCGGATGGAGAGGCGTTCGGAGACTATCTGGCCTTCGGTGAGGGAGAGGTTTTCGGTCATGCGGTCGGCGTCGGCCATCAGGCCGGTGGCCAGTTCTACCGCGGTGTGGGCGGCGCCGCCGACCAGCATCAGGCATTCGCGCAGGGGCTGCCATTCGGCGTGCCAGGCGCCGGCCGGGCGTTCGTCCTCGGCGAGCAGGGCGCCGAACAGGGTCGAGGCCAGGGCCGGGACCTGGAGGGCGGCGGCGCGAATCATGGTGCTCAGGACCGGGTTTCGCTTCTGCGGCATGGCGCTGGACTCGCCGCGGCCGAGCGCCGCGGGTTCGAGGAGTTCGGCGGTTTCGTTGCGGGACTGGGAGATCACGTCGACGGCCAGTTTGCCGAGGGTGCCGGAGGTCAGGGCCAGCGCGGCGGCCAGGTCGGCGATCGGGGTGCGGACGGTGTGCCAGGGGGTGGCGCTCACCGTGAGGGAGAGTTCATCGGCGAATTCGTGGCTGAGGCGTTCCATGATCTCGCCCGCCGGGGCCTTCGACATCTCCGAGTCGGCGCAGCGGGCGCATTCGATGTAAGAGGCCAGAGTGCCTGCGGCACCGCCCAATTGGACCGGCAGGCCGTCGCGGACGCGGGTCAGGCGTTCGCGGGCGTCCAGCAGCCCCTGCATCCAGATCGCGACCTTCGCGCCGAAGGTCGTCGGGACGGCGTGCATGGCGAGGGTGCGCCCGGCGATCGGGGTCGTGCGGTGGCGGCGGGCCAGCTCGGCGAGCGCGGCGACGATGGTGTCCAGGTCGGCGATGATCACCGCCAGCACCCGGGACGCGATCACCATGGTCGCGGTATCGAGGATGTCCTGGCTGGTGGAACCGTAGTGAACGTAGTTGGCGCTCACCGGATCCACGTCCGCGACCGCGTCGTGCAGCCGCTCCACCACCGTGACCACCGGGTTCGCCGCCCCGCGCGAGGCCTGGGCGATCTCGCGGGTGTCGAACTCGTGCTCGCGCACCGCCGTCGCGAGATGCCCGGCGACGGTCTCGGGCACGATGCCCAGCCGGCCCTCGGCGCGGGCCAGCGCCAGCTCCACCTCCAGCATGGCCTCGATCCAGGCGTCGTCGCCCAGCAGGGACTCCACCGGCGTGCCCACCCCGACCGGGGCCAGCAGGCCGCACTCCAGCGTCATATCGTGCCTTTCACAATCGTCCGCGAGCTCGGAATGCCGTTGCACCCCGGGCAGATTCGGCGCGGGACCCTCGTACCGGTGGGCGGTGAGGATCTCGCGGGCGATGGCGTCGCCGTCGGCCAGCGTCACCGAATTGACGCCGGGGCGCGGGCCCGCCGCCGTCACCCAGCGCACCGCCTCGGTCGGGACCCCGAACGCGTAGCGGCGCTGATGGATTCGGCCGAGGGTGTCCACCGGATGATGCGAGCCGGGCGCGATGGCCAGACCGCCGGTCCGGTAGCGGCTGCCGTCCGGCGAGGCGATCACGTAGCCGCGCACCTCCTCGCGGCGCAACAGGTTGCGCAGCAGGGGATCCGCGGTGCGATGCAGGTCCGGGGCGGGCATCCAGGCATCGATGAGGGAATGTGCCGTTGTCGCCGAATCACCCACCAGGGGTGAATCGACCACGAAGCACTCGCGCCTGGTGTCCGCCCGGACCCGCATGCCGGGACCGGCGACCCGCACCACACCCGCGCGGATGAGGGCCGCCAGTTCCGAAATCCGGTGCGCCGGTGGGCCGATGGACAGAAAGGCGTTCATCGGCGTGTACCAGCGATCCAGGTCGTCGCGGTAGGAGGAGCCCGCGATGCCGCCGTGGTCGACCACCAGCCGGACCTCGTTGCGCAGGTCGCGCAGCACATCCAGGGCCGCCTTCACCGGGCCGTGCACATTGCCCAGGCGCGCCTGGTGCACATCGGCGTCGAGGTAGGCCAGCAGCCAGGCGTGGAAGTCCGCGGGGTCGGTGAAGCTGCGGCCGCCGGTGGGGTCGGTCAGGGCGTTCCAGTCCCAGCGGTCCGACTGCGGAATGCCGAAGCGGTTCAACAGTTCTTCGGCGTCCTCGGGGGTCGGGGCGATCAGGTAGCGGTCGCGGAAGGAGAGCAGCCGGTGCGGGCTGACGCGGTCGGCGATCAGGCGGGTGTAGTAGACCGACTCCACCTCGCGGGCGATGTGCGGCCAGACGTCGCGGCGGAAGGAGACATCGCCGAACTTCTTGGCGCGCAGGCGCAATCGGGCGATGCGGTCGGCGTTCAGCAGCAGCGGCTCGTAGCGGCCGTCGACGCCCTTCTGATTCTCGCCGCGCGCGTGATGCGGCACCCCGCGGCGGCAGCCGGTGACGATGAGCGGCTCCCGCCCGGAGGGGATGTACTCCAGGCCGCTGTCGGATTCCTTGAAGCGGCCGCCGCGGCCCGCGGTCAGCAGGGCCAGGTAGTCGAAGAAGGTCAGGCCCAGCCCGCGAATGATGACGGGCTCGTGCTCCCGGATGCGATCCAGGTCGGCGTCGGCGGCATTGCCGGGCGGAATGTAGGTCAGGCCAAGGTGATCCGCGGCCGTCACCAGGGATCCGGTGCCCGCCGACGGGGCCTCACCCAGGTGGCCCTGGGTGAGCACCACCGCGTGCAATCCGCGCAGGCGTTCGCCGGTGCTGAGCTCCAATTCCTGGAATCCGCCGGGTCCATCGTGGATATCCAGTGCGGTTGCCACGATTTCGCGCACCCGCACCCATTCGGCGTATCGGTCGCGCGTGCGTTCGAAGGCCCAGCGCAGATAATGGCCGTAGTAGGCGCGCGGCGGATACGTTTCCGGGGCGGTGCGCAGCGCCTCCCGGAATGCACCGGCGGGCAGACCCGCGAAATTGCCTATTTTGGCCAGGAAGTTGGACCATTCGTAGAGGCTGGGTCCGCGTTCCACCGGCCCGGCCATCTCCACCGTGTCATCGGTGAATATGGTGACCTGCTCCGCGACCGTGTTCATGAGCAGGTGCGACGACTGGTCGGTCCGCCACACCGCACCGGTCCCCACCTCGGTCGAGTCGATGAGCACCACATCGACACCGGCGGAGAAGCCTAGCTGCCGGGCATTGGCGCAAATCCGCTCGAAAACATTCAGACCTCTCGGACCGACTCCGACTATGGCGATCCGTAAAACATTGTCGAGCATGCAAACTCACCGATCGCGCTCGATTAACCGCGCCCGAATCCGGGCACTCGGCCGACATTAGCGCGGGGCGCACAGGCGCTCAAGAATGAACGGTACGGTACGCCTTGTTCGCCGCAATTGTCGAAAAATAGTTTGCTGGAGCGGCATACACAGCAAACCGGCCCGCAAGCCGAACAGCTTGCGGGCCCGTTGGTTTCGCATTTCTCAGTGGGTCGCGACCGCCAGTTGCCGATCGGGTGCCGCCGCCGTGGGAGCACCCCGCCGCTCCAGCGCCTCGGCCAGGAAGGCCAGCGCCAGCGCCGAAACCGCCAGTCCCACACCGACCCAGTTCGATGCCGTGTAGTCGAACCCGGCGGCGATCACCAGTCCGCCCAGCCACGCCGCGATCGCATTGCCGAGATTGAACGCGCCGATATTCATGGCCGAGGCCAGCGTCGGGGCGGCATGGGCCTGGTCCAGCACCCGCTTCTGCAGCGACGGCACGGTCGCGAAGCCGAGCACGCCGATCGCGAAGAGCGTCACCGCGGCCGCCACCTTGTCGTGCGCGGTCACCGTGAACAGGCCCAGCGCGATCGCCAGCCCGGTCAGCGGCAGCACCAGCATGAGCAGCGGCGCACGGTCGGCGAACTTGCCGCCCACCAGGTTTCCGACGAACATGCCCGCGCCGAACACCACCAGCAGCCAGGTGACCGCCCCGTCGGAGAAGCCGGCGGCCTCGGTCATCATCGGCGCGATGTAGGTGATCGCCGCGAATACGCCGCCGAAGCCCAGCACCGTCATCGCCAGGGCCAGCAGTACCTGGATGTTCTTGAACGCGGCCAGTTCGTGCCGCAGGTGCACGCCCTCGGGCTTCGGCAGATCCGGCACCAGCTTGGCGACGCCGAGCAGCCCGGCCACCCCGAGCGCGGCCACCAGCGCGAAAGTGATTCGCCAGCTGGAACTCTGACCGATGAACGTCCCCAGCGGCACGCCGATCACATTGGCCAGGGTGAGGCCGGTGAACATCATGGCGATGGCCCCCGCCTTCTTCTCGGGTGCGACCAGATCGGCCGCCACCACCGACCCGATGCCGAAGAACGCGCCGTGCGTCAGCGAGGCGACCACGCGGCCCACGAGCATGATTCCGAACACCGGGGCGAGGGCGGACAGCAGGTTCCCGGCGATGAACAGGCCCATCAGCAACATGAGCATGCCCTTGCGCGAGACACGGGTGCCGAGTGCGGTCATCACCGGCGCGCCGAGCATGACGCCCAGGGCATAGCCGGTGACCAGCCATCCGGCGGTGGGTATGGAGACCCCGTAATCCCCCGCGACCTCGGGCAACAGGCCCATGATCACGAATTCCGTGGTGCCGATCCCGAAGGCCCCGATAGCGAGGGCGAGCAGCGCGAGTGGCATGGATACACCTTCCGAGCAAGAGTTGCAGGAGCGCCTTACGTGCGTTCACAATAATTGCAGACGCGTACTAATTGCAAGCGCGGGCTATCTCGAAGTTGGTCTATCCTGGTATGAACCCCCTCCGACCAGAGGAATCGCGATGACCGCCACCGACCCCGCACTGACCGCCCTGTCCCAGGGCTGGTGCGCCCTGTCCCTGCTGCACGGCAAGATCGAGGCCCACATCGAGCGCGCCCTGCAGTCGGCCCACGACCTCAGCGTCCGCGAGTACTCCCTGCTCGACGTCCTCTCTCGCCAGCACACCGGCGACGGCGGCATGCTCCAGATGAAGCAGGTGGCCGACGCCGTCGTGCTGTCCCAGTCCGCCACCACCCGCCTGGTGACCCGTCTCGAGGATCGCGGTCTGCTCGAGCGCTACCTCTGCCCGCACGACCGCCGGGGCATCTACACCCAGGTGACCGACGCCGGCCGCGCTCTACTGGAACAGGCGCGCCCCACCAATGACGCCGCCCTGCGCGAGGCCCTCGACGCCGCCGCCCGCAATCCCGAACTCGCTCCCCTGGTCCGGACGGTCGAAGGCCTCAACGCAACCGTCTGACCGAACCCGCCCACGCGACCGATTCGGGACTCCCGCAACACATTCCGGCAGTAGGTTCGCAGACATGCCACTGGGACATCTCGGGATCAACGTCAGCGATCTGGCGGGCGCGCGGAAGTACTACGACGAATTGATGCCGCTGCTGGATTACGAGCCGCTGCTGGCGGATGACACGCAGTTCGCGTACTGGCCCGCGGGGCGGAAGCCGGGGACTTACGTGTTCTTCTATCCGGCGGAGACACCGGGGTATTCACGGGCGTTGCCGGGATTGCAGCATCTGGCGTTCATGGTGCCGACGCGGGCGGCGGTGGAACGGGTGCACAAGTGGGCGGCGGGGCGCGGGGACGAGATCCTGCACGCGCCACGGGAATTCCCGCAGTATCCGCCGCCGTACTACGCGACGTTCTGGAACGGCTTCGACGGGATCATGCTCGAAGCCGTGTGCCACAAGGACGCGTGACGGGTCAGCAGTAGTAGCAGACGCCGTTCGCGGGAAGCTCGGTGAAGCAGGAGGCGCAGACGGCCTTGCGGGGCTCGGGTTCCGGCTTCGGGGTGGAGACCGGACCGGCCGCGGTCACCCGGCGGGGAGCGCCGCCGTTGCGCGGGACCAGGGGCGGGATGCCGCCGTCGGTCGGGATCTCGGCGCCGTAGGCCGCATAGCACTGCCAGCGGGCGTAGGCGGCGTGCACCTCGAGGTCGGCCGGAATCGGCAGGTGCGCCAATTCCAGTACGTACTTGTAGCTTTCGCTGACCTTGTGGTTCTGCTTGACACACAGGGCGGTCAGCGGCGGTTCACCGGCATTGTGGCAGCGGCGCGCCACCTTGCGCAGGATGGCGTCCATCCAGGTGCGCGTGGGAGCGTTGGTCCGGATGCCGGACATCTCCTGAATCTGCTCGGCAAGTTCGTTCACGGTCACGAAATGGCCGTAGCCGGAAGCAGTTTCGGCCAGCACCTCATGTGCGGCCAGTGCCCACGCGACGGATGCGTCGCGGAAGGTCACCGTCTCGTCGGAATTCGTACGCCAGGCACCAGAAGTCGTTGCAGCATCCCTCATAGCCCAACCAAGTTAGCGCCTGAACGGGGCGACACGCCAATTCCCTTTGGATATACAGTGTTTCGGTTTGGTCACACTCGGGTAGGGGCTCGCATGGCAACTACCGACTCGCAGAAAAACAACCAGAAATAGGAAAGGCCCGCTTCCCAATTGGGAAGCGGGCCTTTCGCTTACGACCGTTTCAGTCGAGGAGCAGGCCTACTTGGCCTTCTCCAGGACCTCGACCAGACGCCACCGCTTGGTGGCGGACAGCGGACGGGTCTCCATCAGCTGCACGCGGTCGCCGATGCCGGCGATCTCGTTCTCGTCGTGCGCCTTCACCTTCGAGGTGGTGCGGATGATCTTGCCGTAAAGCTTGTGCTTCACGCGATCTTCCAGCTCGACCACGATGGTCTTGGTCATCTTGTCGGAGACGACGTAGCCGATGCGCACCTTGCGCGAGCCACGCTCCTCCTGCTTGGCCGGCGTCTTGGCCGGGCCCTTTACGTCGCTCATGCGGCGTCTCCCTTGCCTTCAGGACCGGAGGCCAGCCCGAGCTCGCGCTCGCGCATGACCGTGTAGATGCGCGCGATCTCGTGGCGGACCACGCGCAGGCGGCGGTTGTTCTGCAACTGACCGGTCGCCATCTGGAAGCGCAGGTTGAACAGCTCTTCCTTGGACTCGCGCAGCTTGGCGACGAGCGCCTCATTGTCGAGCTCGCGGAGCTCTGCAGTCGGATTAGCGGTAGCCATCAGAACTGCTCCTCCCTGGTCACGATCCGGCACTTCATCGGGAGCTTGTGCATCGCGCGGCGCAGGGCCTCACGAGCGGTCTCCTCGTTCGGGTAAGAAAGCTCGAACATGACCCGACCGGGCTTCACGTTCGCGATCCACCACTCGGGCGAACCCTTACCGGAACCCATTCGGGTTTCGGCCGGCTTCTTGGTCAGCGGGCGGTCCGGGTAGATGTTGATCCAGACCTTGCCGCCACGCTTGATGTGGCGGGTCATCGCGATACGAGCGGACTCGATCTGACGGTTGGTCACGTAGGCGGGCTCCAGAGCCTGGATGCCGAACTCGCCGAACGAAACCGCGGTGCCGCCCTTGGCCATACCGGAGCGCTTCGGGTGGTGCTGCTTACGGTGCTTGACCTTGCGGGGCATCAACATAGGTCAGCCCTCCTGGTTCTCTGCCGGAGCCTCCGCGACGGCAGTCGCGGCACGCCCGGCCTCGGTGCTGGTCGCGGTGGTGCCCTGGGCACCGCTGCGACGGGGGCGGCTCGGACGCTCGCGACGCGGGCGGTCGTCACGGTCGCGGCCGGACGGGGCCACCGCGGTGACCTCACGCTTGCCGCCGACGATGTCGCCCTTGTAGATCCAGACCTTCACGCCGATGCGGCCGAAGGTGGTCTTCGCCTCGTACAGGCCGTAATCGATGTCGGCGCGCAGCGTGTGCAGCGGCACGCGACCCTCACGGTAGAACTCCGAGCGCGACATTTCCGCGCCGCCGAGGCGGCCGGAGCACTGCACACGGATGCCCTTGACGTTCGGCGAACGCATGGCCGACTGGATGGCCTTGCGCATCGCGCGACGGAACGCCACACGGTTGGACAGCTGCTCGGCGACACCCTGAGCAACCAGCTGAGCGTCCGACTCGGGGTTCTTGACCTCGAGGATGTTCAGCTGAACCTGCTTCTTGGTGAGCTTCTCCAGCTCGGCGCGAATGCGGTCGGCCTCGGCGCCACGACGGCCGATCACGATGCCCGGACGCGCGGTGTGGATGTCCACACGCACACGGTCACGGGTGCGCTCGATCTCGACCTTCGAGATGCCGGCCCGCTCCATGCCATTGGCGAGGAGCTTGCGGATCGCGACGTCTTCCTTCACGTAGTCCGCGTACTGCTTGTCCGCGTACCAACGCGACTTCCAGTCGGTGGTGATACCGAGGCGGAAGCCATGGGGATTGATCTTCTGTCCCATTTACTTTGCCCCTCCCTTCCGGCGGCTACGAGTGGCAGCGCCGGCGGTGGGCACGCTCTCGACCTCGATGGTGATGTGGCTGGTGCGCTTGCGGATCCGGAACGCGCGGCCCTGGGCCCGCGGCTGGAAACGCTTCATGGTCGCGCCCTCGTCGACGTAAGCCGTCGAGATGACCAGGGTCGCCGGGTTCAGGCCGAGGTTGTTCTCGGCGTTGGCGGCCGCCGAAGCGACAACCTTGGCGACCGGCTCGCTGGCGGCCTGCGGCGCGAACTTCAGGATGTTCAGCGCGTCCTCGACTCGCTGGCCGCGGACCATGTCCACGACGCGGCGAGCCTTCATCGGGGTCACGCGAACGTGCTTCGCGGTCGCGCGCGCGGTCGGGTTCTGAGTTTCAGTGCTCATCGCCGCTTGCTCTTCCGATCTTCCTTGACGTGGCTCTTGAACGTACGAGTCGGCGCGAATTCACCGAGCTTGTGTCCAACCATGTTCTCGGACACGAACACCGGCACGTGCTTGCGGCCGTCGTGGACCGAGAACGTGTGGCCGATGAAATCCGGGATGATGGTGGAACGACGCGACCAGGTCTTGATGACCTGCTTCGTGCCCTTCTCGTTCTGGACGTCCACCTTCTTGAGGAGGTGTCCGTCGACGAACGGGCCCTTCTTCAGGCTACGTGGCATCTTTAACCTCCTCCTTAACGCTTCTTGCCGCGGCGGCGGACGATGAGCTTGTCGCTCGGGCGGTTGGGCTTACGGGTGCGGCCCTCGGGCTTGCCCCACGGGGAGACCGGGTGGCGACCACCGGAGGTCTTACCCTCACCACCACCGTGCGGGTGGTCGACCGGGTTCATGACCACACCACGGACGGTCGGGCGAACGCCCTTCCACCGCATACGGCCGGCCTTGCCCCAGTTGATGTTCGACTGCTCGGCGTTGCCGACCTCGCCGATGGTGGCGCGGCAGCGCACATCGACGCGACGGATCTCACCGGAGGGCATACGCAGAACGGCGTAGGCGCCTTCCTTACCCAGCAGCTGGATGGACATGCCCGCGGCGCGAGCCAGCTTGGCGCCACCGCCCGGACGCAGCTCCACCGCGTGGATGGTGGTACCGGTCGGGATCGAGCGCAGCGGCAGGTTGTTGCCGGGCTTGATGTCCGCGCCGGGGCCGGACTCGATCTTCGTGCCCTGGGAAATGCCCTTGGGCGCGATGATGTAGCGCTTCTCGCCATCGGCGAAGTGCAGCAGCGCGATGTTGGCGGTGCGGTTCGGGTCGTACTCGATGTGAGCGACCTTGGCCGGCACGCCGTCCTTGTCCAGGCGACGGAAGTCGATCAGACGGTAGGCACGCTTGTGGCCACCACCCTTGTGGCGAGTGGTGATGCGGCCCTGCGCGTTACGGCCACCGGTCTTGCTCAGCGGACGCAGCAGCGACTTCTCGGGGGTCGAGCGGGTGATCTCGGCGAAATCCGAGACCGAGGCACCGCGGCGACCCGGGGTTGTCGGCTTGTACTTACGAATTGCCATGAGTTCTTCTGCCTTTCTGAAGTCCCCGCCGCTTACGCGACCGGGCCTCCGAAGATCTCGATGGGCTTGCTGTCGGCCGAGATCGTCACGAGCGCGCGCTTGGTGTCCTTGCGCTTGCCGTAGCCGAAGCGGGTCCGCTTGCGCTTGCCCTGACGGTTGGCGGTGTTGACGCTGGTCACCTTGACGCCGAAAACCTTCTCAACGGCAATCTTGATCTGCGTCTTGTTCGAGTCCGGGTGCACCAGGAAGGTGTAGGTGCCGTCTTCGATCAGCCCGTAGGACTTCTCGGAGATCACCGGCGCGAGCAGGATGTCGCGGGGGTCGGCGATGGTGGTCACTTGCTCTCCTCCTGTGCAGCTTCGGCGGGGCCGTGCACGAAGGCGTTGAGCGCCTCGACCGAGAACACGATCTCGTCCGACTTCAGGACGTCGTAGGTGTTCAGCTGGTCCGGGGCGATCGGGTGCACGCCCTGCAGGTTCGCCACGCTCTTCCACGCGGTGACATCTTCGCGGCCGACGACGACCAGGATGTTCTTCCGCTCCGAGAGCTCGGCGAGGAAGGACTTGGCCGACTTGGTCGACGGGGTCTGACCCGCCACCAGCTCGGTGATCACGTGGATGCGCTCGTTGCGAGCCCGGTCCGAGAGGGCGCCCCGCAGCGCGGCGACCTTCATCTTCTTGGGCAGACGCTGCGAGTAGTCGCGCGGCTGCGGGCCGTGGACGGTGCCACCGCCGGCGAACTGCGGCGCACGGGTCGAACCCTGGCGCGCACGGCCGGTGCCCTTCTGGCGGTACGGCTTCTTGCCACCGCCGCGGACCATGCCGCGGGTCTTGGTGGCGTGCGTGCCCTGGCGAGCCGCGGCCTGCTGGGCCACGACGACCTGGTGCATCAGCGCGATGTTCGCGGTCACGTCGAAGATCTCCGCGGGGAGCTCGACGGTGCCCTCGGTCTTGCCGCCAGCGGCCTTGACCGTGAGCGTCAGGTTGGTCTTGGTCTCGGTGCTCATGCCCGGGCACCACCCTTCACTGCACTCTTGACGATCACGATGCCGCCGGTGCGGCCCGGGATCGCGCCCTTGATCAGCAGCAGGCCGTTCTCGGCATCCACCTTGTGGACCGAGAGGTTCTGCGTGGTGACGCGGTCGTTACCCATACGGCCCGACATGCGCATGCCCTTGAAGACACGGCCCGGGGTGGAGCAACCACCGATGGAACCCGGACGACGGTGCACGGCCTGCGCACCGTGCGAGGCACCCTGGCCACGGAAGCCGTGGCGCTTCATGGTGCCCGCGAAGCCCTTGCCCTTGGAGGTGCCGGTCACGTCGACGTAGGAGCCGGCCTCGAAGACATCGGCGTTGATCTCCTGGCCGACCTCGAAGGCGGCGACGTCGGCGACGCGCAGCTCGGCGATGTGGCGGCGAGGGGTGACACCGGCCTTGGCGAACTGGCCGGAGACCGGCTTGTTCACCTTGCGCGGGTCGATGGCGCCGTAGGCGACCTGGATGGCGGCGTAGCCGTCGCGCTCCTGGGTCCGGATCTGGGTAACGACGTTCGGGCCCGCCTTGACGACGGTCACGGGAACGACGCGGTTCTTTTCGTCGAAGACCTGGGTCATGCCGAGCTTGGTGCCCAGGATGCCCGCGGCCGGACGAGTCTTGTTGTCAGTCATATTCGAAGTCCCCGTCACTGAATGTTGACGTCGACGCTGGCCGGCAGGTCGATGCGCATCAGGGCATCAACCGTCTTCGGCGTCGGGTCGAGGATGTCGATAAGCCGCTTGTGCGTACGCATCTCGAAGTGCTCGCGCGAGTCCTTGTACTTGTGCGGCGAACGGATGACGCAGTAGATGTTCTTCTCGGTGGGCAACGGCACCGGGCCGACGACGCGGGCACCGGTACGGGTCACCGTCTCGACGATCTTGCGCGCAGACGCGTCGATCGCCTCATGGTCGTAGGCCTTGAGCCTGATGCGGATCTTCTGTCCCGCCACGCTGAGTGTCCTTTTCTCCGCTTACGTTGTGGCCCAGAAGCTTTCACTTCCGAACCACCCTCATTTGCACAGCCCGAACACACGAAGACGCATCAGCCACCACACGACCGCAGCCCTCGGGCCCGATCCATCGCCGCTGTTCATCTGTCATGGTTCATCCGGTCCACGCGGTCGGGCGTGTCGCTCCGCCGCTCATTCCTCGGCCCGGACCAAAATCCTGTAAGCCTCGGAACATTGTTCCGGACGCACCCACGCCGCAATCCAGCGGGGTGCAAAATTGGGTCTTTCTCACCCACCACCTGCGCTGATCCAACGGAAAAGACGCAACCCGGTGTGGGCAACCCGAATAGTATGCCTCGAGCCATGGGGGCAGTTCAAATCGCCCCCTCCCCCACCCCGCGGACCGATGGCCCAGCTCACAGTGGGTGACGCGAACCGGGCAAGCCGGGCATGAAGAGCGCGACGGACGGAGCGCGAAGTGATCTCGCACACCGGCCGCCGCTACACCTCAGCGATCGAGGAGGTCCTCGACGTAGTAGTCCCAGCCGCCGAGGTCCTCGACCAAGAGGAAGTTGCCGCCGCGGAACTTCGCGGGATCGACCAGGGCCAGGCTGACCTGGCCGCCGGGGGTGTCCGCGGCCTCACCGACCGTCGAGGACATGGTGGGGTACACCATGCCGTCGCCCAGTCCCATCCCGGAGAAGTACGGATCGAGCGCGATCCGGTTGTGCGCCTGATTGATCTGGGTGATCGCGGCCGGGATCCAGCTGCGGGACAGCGCCACGGTCTCGTCGTGGTTGAGGTCCACCACCACGAGGATGCCGTCGCCCGGATTGATGTACGGCGTGAAGGCCGCGGCCGATCCGGCCGACGCGGTCGTGGCGGCCGCGGCCCCCGCGAGTGCGATGCCAACTGTGGCCACCGCGGTGCGAATACGCATGATTTCGAGAACTCCTCTTTCAGGTCGCGCTCCCCGCGCAACCCTCCCATGCAACAACCAAACCGCTCGGTTTCGCGCGTCGATTTCGGGCGGTGACGGATTCGACGACCGATCCAGCCGCATCCTTACGAATCGGGCGCGCGGGTCACCCTTCCGGTTAACTTACTTCTGAGTAAGATAGCGGCATGGGTAAAGAGACCGCTACTTATCGCGGGTGGAAGAAGCTTCCCGACAATCGGGTCGGGCATACGTTGTTCTCGCTCGGGATGGTGGCTCGGGTGCCGTACTTCGGGACCGTGTTGCCGAGTGTGGTGCGGCTGGAGCCGGGGTTGTGCGAGGTGACCGCGCCGAAGTGGTTCGGGATTCACAATCACCTGGGGACGTTCCACGCGATCGCGGCGTGCAACCTGGCCGAGGTGGCGATGGGGATGCTGTCGGAGGCGACCGTGCCGGAGACACATCGGTGGATTCCCAAGGCGATGAACGTGCAGTACCTGGCGAAGGCCAACTCGGGGCTGCGGGCGGTGGCGAAACTGCCTGAGGTGCCGGACTTTTCGACCATCACCGAGGGTCAGGACCTGATCGTGCCGGTGTCGATCTACGACAAGGCCGGACTCGAGGTCGTGCACGCGGACATCACCACCTGGGTGACGCCGAAGTAGGCGGCGCGAAGCCGGAGGCAGCCTGGCGTCGCCGGGGCGGGGCTGTTTGAATGCGAAGTATGAGTGGCCGGGAGGTCGGTGCTGCCGCCGACGTGTGTGTGGTGGGGCTCGGGCCCACGGGACGGGCCTTGGCTCATCGCGCGATGGCGGCGGGGATGCGGGTCGTCGCGATCGATCCGCGGCCCACGCGGCTGTGGGGGCCCACGTATTCGTGCTGGGTGGACGAGCTGCCGGAGTGGTTGGGGCACGGCGCGATTGCCAGCCGCATCGACGCGCCGGTGGTGTGGACCAAGGCCGAGCATCGGATCCCGCGGCCGTATTGCGTGCTGTCCAAGCAGGGCCTGTTCGACGCGCTGCCGCTGGACGACGCGACGGTGATCACCGGCCGGGCGCGCACGGTGCAGCCGCATCGGGTGGAGCTGGCCGACGGCACCGAGGTGCGGGCCGCCACCGTGTTCGACACCCGCGGGCAGGCCGCGCCGGGCCAGCGCAGAACCGCCAGCGCGCACGGTATTTTCGTGGACGAGGACATCGCCGCGCCCATGGTGACCGCCGGTGAGGGCCTGCTGCTGGACTGGCGCGACGAGAACGGCGCGGGCCCGGACGAGCCGCCGTCGTTCCTGTACTCGGTGCCGCTGGGCGACGGCACGGTGATCTTCGAGGAGACCAGCCTCGGCCTGCGCGGCGGCATGCCGCAGCACGAGTTGCGGCGGCGCACGCTGAATCGGCTGGCGGCGCACGGGATTCGGCTGCGCGGCGACGAGCCGACCGAGGCCGCGCACTATCCGCTCGACGGGGTGCCGCCGAAAACCGGTCGCGGACAGGTGATTCCGTACGGCTCGCGCGGCGGCATGATGCATCCGATCACCGGCTACTGCGTGGCGGATTCGCTCGCGCTGGTCGACACCGCCCTCGACGCGATCTGGCGCGGCGACGATCCGGTCGCGGCGCTGTGGACGCGCGAGGCCCGGCTGGTGCATTGGATGCGCATGCGTGGCGTGTACGGCCTGGGCCGCCTCACCACCGCCCAGTCGATCGCCATGTTCGACGCGTTCTTCACCCGCCCGCCCCGCCAGCAGCGCGCGCTGCTGTCCGCCCACGACGACTACACCGCCCTGGGCGCGGCCCTGTTCATGACGGTCGCCACCACCTGGCCCTTCCGCTGGCGCTACGACCTGGTCGGCTGGACCAACCGAAACCGCTGGGTGAACTGGGATTACGGGCGGGCGCGCCCGGAGACCGACCTGCTGCTACCCGAGGACAGCCCCAGCTCCTGACCCTCAGACCCAGTTCTCGATCCAGTACTTCCAGATGATCGAGGCGTAGGCGGCCAGCGGCGGGACCTTGATATCGGTCCCGGCGAGCGCGGCGGCGGTGTGGCGGGAGTCGAAGCGGCAGGCGAATTCGCTGTCCTCGATGACATCGGTGGGGATGCCGACCTGGCGCAGCGCCCAGCCCATGCCGGGCACGCGCAGCGTCATGTCGAGGGTCTGCTTGGGCATGACCTCGATCAGGTGCGGTGCCCCGGCCTCGTCGGCGAAGAGGTTGAAGACCTCCGCGACGCTCTGCTCGCGCGGATCCACCAGGTGGTAGGTGGAGGGTCCGTCGCCGGGCCGGTGCGCGATGTGGTCGAGGGCGCGCGCCACGAAATCGACCGGGACCATATTGGTTTCGCCGAGTTTGGGCGCGACCACGGGCAGGATGCGCGGCAGCTGGGCGGCCATGCGCAGCACCCGGAAGAAGTAGTACGGCCCGTCGATGCGGTCGATCTCGCCGGTGCGGGAGTCGCCGATGACGATGGACGGCCGGTAGATGCGCCACGGCACCTCGGTCTGCTCGCGCACGTCCTGTTCGGCGCGCAGCATGGCGCGCTGATAGGGGGTGGGCAGCAGCTGGCCGACGTCGGTCATGTCCTCGGTGAACAGGCCCTCCCACGCCCCGGCGATGCGCGCGGTCGAAACATGGTGCAGCCGTCCGGCTTCCAGCATGGCCGCGAGTTCGGCCACCCGCCGGCTGCCGCCGCCCGCCCCGACCGCGTCGAAGCCGGCGGCCAGGTGGAAGACGTGGTCGATCGAACCGCGGTGCGCGGCAATCCAGCCCGAATCGATGCCGAGCCCGGGCGCGGCCAGGTCGCCGCGCACCGGGCGCACCCGGTCGCGGGCGTCCCAGTCGCGCAGGCAGCGGTTGAAGCGCAGCACGGAGTCCTCGCCGGGACGCACCAGCACGTGCACGTCCGCGCCGCGTTTCAGGAGTTCGGGAACCAGAAATCGACCGATGAACCCAGTTGCCCCGGTAACCAGGTAAGCCATGGGGCAACCTTAACGTGACGCGGGCCACATCCCGATCGGGGCTCGGCAAACCTCCCAAACCCCGCACACCACGCGAACTTTCGCGGGCGTGTCAGGGTTCGGGAGGCGCGTGTCTAAGCGCCGGTCTCCGCCGCCCGCCGGTAGCCGCGGATCGCGGGGTAGGCGAACACGACGATCATGCCGATGGTCCACGCGAGTGTCTTCAACAGCGGCGTGGCGATGGGCCCGTCCAGCGACAGCCCCTTCATGGCGTCGATGGCCGTGCTCATCGGCTGGTTCTCCACCGTCTTCTGCAACCAGGTCGGATAGGCGTACACGGGAACGAATCCGGAGTTGAAGAACATCAGCAGGGTGTTCACGATGCCGATGACCGCCACCAGCAGCACGCCCTCCGTAAGCGTCGCCAGCGCGGTGATCATGACCGCGAATCCGATGGCGAACAGCACCGGAATGGCGATCATGGCGATCGATGCCGCGGGCCCGTACCAGAACCGGAAGCCCAGCGCGACCCCCACCACCAGTACGAACAGCGAGGTGATGAGCACCCGGACGGCCTCGGCCAGCAGGCGTCCGGTGAGCCCGGCCGCCCGGTGGACGGGCATGGTATAGAACCGCCCGAGCAGTCCGGTCGCCTTCTCGACCTTGAAGCCGAGCGCGCTCACGATCGAGCCGGACATGGCGGCCACCAGCATGACCAGCGGCACGTAGCCGTAAATGGCCGGTATGTGGGTGAACTTGGCGATCGAGTCGCCCAGCACGATCCGGAACATGATCAGCGTCGCCGCCGGGTAGACGAGCGTCTGAATCGTGGTCGAGGTGTCGCGCATCCAGCCCGTGAGCAGTCGCTTGCACTGGATCAGGCTCTGCTCCACCCAGATCGAGAGCGCGCGCTCCGATCGCGGCTTCACCACGGGCAGCGGCTGATGCCCCGCCCACGAATCTTCGACCACTGAATCCTTGTCGACCGAATCGGTCGCCACCGCACTGCTCATGCTCGCCTCACACTCGCCCAGACCGCCAGCGGCGTGAAGACGATCGCGCCGCCCACCAGCCACACCAGCGGCACCCAGAACACGTGCCATGTCACACCGTGATCGGCCATGTCCCGCAGCGCGAAGGAGAACTGCGAGATCGGTTGATTACGCACGAACGGCCGCACCCAGGCGGGGAATCCGCCCTCGGGCACGAAGCCGCAGGACAGCATGCCGAAGATCAGCGTCGGCAGCGTCAAAGCCTGACTGAGGGATTCGGGACTCTTGGTCAGCGACCCGAGCCCGTCGGCGCCGACGGCCAGCACCGTCCCGACCGCGAGCGAGAACACGCAGAACAGCACCGCCTGCCCGAAACCGGCCACGAAGCGGAAGCCGATCATGTGGCCCCAGCCCAACGCCGCGATGAGCGAGACCACCGAGCGCACCAGGCCCGCGGACTGCCGGGACACCAGCGGCACCATCTTGCCGATGGGCATGGTCTGCATACGGGTGTTGAGTCCGGTCATGGCCTCGAACGCTGCCAGCTGCGCGTTGGACATCATGGTGAAGGACATGGTCTGCAGCACGATGATCGGCATCACGAACTGCGCGTAGTCGATGCCGCCGAACTGCATGACGTACTTCAGCGGCAGATAGAAGCCGAGGGTGAAGACCAGCGGGATGATCACCGCGACGATGAGTTCGCCCTTGGTGGCCATGACCCAGACGATGCGCCCCGTGAGCGCGCGCCACTGCGCGAAGCTGTTGGGCCGGGCCGGGGGGACATCGGCGAAGAGGTCGGCGCCGCGCGCGTTTTCGACAGTGGTCATGCGGTGCCCTCCGCGTCGGCGAGTTCCTTGCTGCCGTGCCCGGTGAGGGTGAGGAACACGTCGTCGAGCGAGGGGCGGCGCAGGCCGATGTCGGCGAGCTTGACCCCGGCGCCGTCGAGCCGGCGCAGCGCCTCCGACAGCGTGACCGCGCCGTCCGGGGCCGGAATCGAAAGCCGGTCGGACCCGGCCAGTTCCGCGCGGACCGCCTCGGGCACCAGATCGCCGAGCGCGTCGGCGGCGGTGCTCAGCTGGGTGGGATCCAGCGGCACGACCTCGCAGTAGCTGCCGCCGGTCTTCTCCTTGAGGGCGTCGGCGGTGCCCTCGGCGATGACGGTGCCCTTGTCGATGACGATGATGTTGTCGCTGAGCACGTCGGCCTCTTCGAGGTACTGCGTGGTCAGCAGGACGGTGATGCCCTGGTTCTTGAGCGCGGTGACCAGGTCCCAGACGCCTTGGCGCGAGCGCGGATCCAGGCCGGTGGTGGGTTCGTCGAGGAACACCACCTCGGGCCGGACCACCAGGCCGCAGGCGATGTCCACGCGACGGCGCATGCCGCCGGAGTAGTGGCGCACCGCGCGGCGGCCCGCGCCGGTGAGGTCGAATTCCTCGAGCAGGGTGTCGGCGCGCTGCCGGGCGGCCTTGCGGGGCAGGCCCATCAGGCGTCCGAAGAGCTCGAGGTTCTCGCGGCCGGAGAGGTTCTCGTCGAGGGCCGCGTACTGGCCGGTCATCATGATGGACCGGCGGACCGCGGCGGGATCCTTGTTCACGTCGTGCCCGGCGATGCGGGCGGTGCCGGAGTCGGGGCGCAGCAGGGTGGACAGGACCTTGACCGTGGTGGTCTTGCCCGCGCCGTTGGGGCCGAGGATGCCGAGCACCTGGCCGCGGGCGGCGGTGAAGCTGATGCCCTGCAGCGCGTGCACCTCGCCGAAGGACTTGCGGACGTCTTCGACGTAAACGGCCGGATCGTCGGGTGTCACGGATTCCGGTCTGTCCAAGCTGGGCATCAACTCTCCACTATTGCTGGTCGGGCTGAACGATGTCGCCCCGGTGACGGGTCCCCACAACCCCGCCGGGGGTAGGTCGCTACCGCCCGCAGGGATGATCCACACCGTCGGTCGTGATGTTACCGGCGCATCCGAAACGCTGACGTTCATTAGCCGAAGCAGCTATTTCCAAACTGTGCCCTTGGTCACAAACCGACAGGTTCATGAATAGCCGCTGATCCGGGCGCAGACCGGCCGGTATGCGGCAACTTCGCTACCTTGTCGCATCTGCGACTCGAACCATAGTCTGGCTGCACGGGGAGAGACATTCCCGGCCACGAGAGGTTGACCATGGCCGAGTCGGCGCAGCCGGCAACAGGGCGCGCTGAGGCGGGCCGATCGAAGAACACTGTCGCGGGCCGATCGAAGGTACTGACGTCCTACGACCCACGGACCGGGGAGGTCGTGGGCGAGTACGCCAGTATGGGCGCGGGGGAACTCACCCGCACCGTCCGCTCGGCGCACAGCGCCGAACACTGGTGGGCGGCACTGGGTTTCGACGCGCGCAAGCGCTGGCTGCTGGATTGGAAGCGGGCCATCGCCCGCGGCACCCGGGATCTGGTCGAACTGATCTCCAGCGAGACCGGCAAGCCGCGCCTGGACGCCGCCATCGAAGTGACGCTCGCCGTCGAACATCTGGATTGGGTTGCGCGCCATGCCGGGCGGACGCTGGGCCGCACCAACCGGCTCAGCGCCTCGCTGCGGCGCGACTCCACCGGCACCATCGGCCATCTGCCGCTGGGCGTGGTCGGGGTGCTCGGCCCCTGGCACAATCCCGTTCTCACGCCGATGAATTCGATCGCCGGGGCGATGGCCTCGGGCAATGCCGTGGTGTTCAAACCCAGTGAGCTGACCCCCGGCGTGGGCGCCTGGCTGGCCGACACCTGGAACCATCTGGCCCCGAATCAGCCTGTGCTGCAGGTGGTCACGGGCGACAGCGCCACCGCCGCCGCACTGTGCCGCTCGCACGTGGACAAGCTCGCCTACGCCGGTTCGAACGCGGGCGCGCGCGAGGTGGCCGCGCTGGCCGCGCAGTCGTCCACTCCCCTGGTCGTCGAGCAGGGTGGACGCGGCGCGATGGTGGTGCAGGTGGACGCCAAGCTGGATGCCGCCGCAGCGGCGGCCGTGTACGGCGCGATGGCCAATGCGGGACAGCAACCCGCGGGTGTGCGGTGCGTGTACGTCGCCGATTCGGTGTACGAGCCGTTCCTGGAACTGGTCGCCGATCAGGCCAAGCGGCTGCGGCCAGGTGCGGATCGCCGCGCCTCCTACGGCCCGATGATCCTGGAGTCGCAGATCGAGGTGGTGCGCCGGCAGGTGCGCGATGCGGTGACCCGGGGCGCGCGGCTGGTGGTGGGGGGCCTGGATTCGATCCGCGAACCCTATATCGAGCCGATCGTGCTCACCGACGTGCCCGAGGTGAGCAGCGCGGTCACCGGCGAGCCGGTGGGCCCGGTGCTGGTGGTGAACCGGGTGGCCACCATGGACGAGGCCGCCGAGCGGGTGAACGCCGCCGAGAACCCGCGCACCGTCGCGGTTTTCACGCGCGATGTGCGCAGCGTGCCGGAGTTCGCGGCGCACCTGCGCAGTGAGCTGATCACGGTCAATTCGGCGCCCGTCTACGGTGTGCACGGCCCGGGCCGCATTCGTAATCCGCAGGTGCTGCGGGAATTCGCCCGCGCGCAGACGATCACCGAGAAACATCCGTCCGACCAGATCACCTCCGGGACGTTCGAGAAGCATCCGCGGCGGCTGCGCGTGGCGCGCGCCCTGTTCCGCATGCGGCACCGGGTCTGAAGACGGAACCGAGTCCGATTGCCGCCGAAGGCTATTCGGCCGGTTGCGCGCCCAGCAGCACCGCCCGCATGAGCGCGCTCACCCGGGCCAGGTTCTCCGGCCGCCCGTCGAAGCGGATGCGCCGCCCGACATCGGCGACCTGGGCGATGGCCGCGTGCACCCGGAAGCGGGCCTCGATCTGATCGCCGTCGAGCAGGTTGGCCCATTCCAGCACGTTCTGCCGCTGGATCGAGCGCAGCCGATGCTGTTCGGAGGCGGGCAGATTGGAGAATTCGGAGAAGTACACGGGCAGGATCTCCGGCATGGCGAAGGTCATGCGGGCGAAGCGGTCGGCGATGCGCGCGGCCGCGTCGGCGCGGCTGGTGGCCTCGGCCAGCGCCTCGTTATTGGCGATGGCGACCCGTTCGCCGGTGCGGTGGAAGGCCGCGGCCAGCAGGTCGGCCTTGCTGGCGAAGTAGCGGTAGACGCTGGAGGCATTGATGCCCGCGGCCGCGCCGATCTCCTCGATGCTGGCCTCGTGGTAGCCCTGCCGCCCGAAGATGCGGATGGCCTCGGTGAGCAGCTGCTCGCGCTTGGAGATGACGGGCAGCCCGCGCACGATGGGGTCGCCGACGGCCGGGGCGGGCGCGGGCGGCAGCTCGCAGCGCAGGATGTCCCAGCAGATGTCGACGATGAGTCCGGTCAACCGGGTGGTGGACAGCGCGGTGCGATGCGCGGTGATCGAGCCGATGGCGCTCAGCACGGCGGCGGCGCGCAGCTGGATGTCGGCGGGATCCGCCTCGGGGTAGAGCTCGGCGATGGGCGCGGCCACGGTGTCGTGCAGTTCGTTGTAGATGACCCGGATGCGGTCGCGGTCCGCGCGCTCCAGATAGCGCCGCTCCCACCGGTACAGCCCGCCCTCGCGGCGCACGTCGATGGTGTACTCGGCGATGCCGCGGATCAGCGCGGTGAGTCTCGGTTCCGGTTCCAGCTCCGGATTGTCGGCGGCCTCGGCGGCGTCCAGCAATTGCTGTGCACCGCCTTCCGCGGCGGCCACCAGCAACGCGTACTTGTTGCGGAAATGCCGGTACAGGGCCGGGCCGGAGATGCCCACCTCGGCCGCGATCTCGTCCACGCCGACCGGGTGGTAGCCGCGTTCGGCGAAGGCTCGCGCCGCTACCCGCACGATTTGGACCTTGCGGTTCTTGGGGCGGCGACGGGGACCGGATTCGCTGTCGATTGCCCCGGATTGACCTTCTGGTCGCGCGGAAGCGAGGGCGGCCTCGCTGCGATCGGCGACCATACGGTTTCTCCTTCTCTACGGCACCGGCTGTTGACAGTGCCGGACGAACGACCTTAAGTTAACCACAATTCGCAAACTTGAACACAGTCTGCGGCAATGCCGCCGCATATATATCTGGGAGCGCCCGATGAGCGACATCGCGACCACGACGGGTTACACCGCGATCCTGGACGGGCGGGTGCTTCGCATCACCCTCACCAATCCCAAACGCAAGAACGCCATCGACTACGACACCATGGCGGCCCTGGGCGACACCATCCGCGCGGCGTCGACGAACCCCGCGGTGCGGGTCATCGTGGTGACCGGCGAGGGCGGCGACTTCTGCACCGGCGCGGACTTGTCCGCCGCCGACGAGTACACCGCTCGCGGCATCACCAACGAGATGATCCTGGACGCGGCCAACGGGATGGTCAAAGCCATTGTGGAGGCGCCGATTCCGGTCATCGCCCGGGTCAAGGGCTCGGCCGCGGGTATCGGGGTGGCCATCGCGCTGGCCGCCGATCTAACCTACCTGTCCGAGGACGCCTACCTGCTGCTGGCCTTCATCAATATCGGGCTGATGCCCGATGGCGGTGCGGCGGGCCTGGTCGCGGCGGCCGCCGGTCGCCCGCTGGCCGCCGAGATGGCGCTGCTGGGCGAGCGGCTCCCGGCGCGCGACGCGCTGGCGCACGGCCTGGTCGCGGGCGTCTACTCCGAGGCGGGGCTGGACGCCAAGGTGGAGGCGGCGGTCGACAAGCTCGCGCACGGTCCGCGCCGCGCCCTCGAACTCACCAAGCAGGCTCTCGGCACCGCCGCGCTGTCCTCGTTCGACGCCGTGCTGGCCGCCGAGAAGTCCGGGCAGTGCGAACTGCTGGACTCCGCCGATTTCGCCGAGGGCGCGGCCGCCATGCTCCAGAAGCGCAAGGCCGTCTTCGCCGAATAGGCTGGGCGTCAGTTCTTTCCGGTGACGGTCAGGTAGATCAGCACCACGTTCAGCGTGGTGATGATGGCCGCCACCAACCAGGCCAGGCCGGTGGTGAGGCGGCGGTTGACGTCGCTGCCCATGATGGCCCGGTCACTGGTGAAGCGCACCAGCGGAATGAGCGCGAGCGGGATGCCGAAGGACAGCACCACCTGCGAAATGATCAGCGCCCGAGTCGGATCGATGCCGAGCGCGAGCACCACCAGGGCCGGGATCAGTGTGATGACGCGGCGCACGACCAGCGGGATGTGCCGGTGCAGCAGGCCCTGCATGATCATGGCTCCCGCGTACGCGCCCACCGAGGTGGAGGCCAGACCCGAGGCAAGCAACCCGACCGCGAGCAGCAATCCGGCCACCGGCCCGAGCACCTCGACGACCGCGGCGTGCGCGCCCTCGATGGTGTCCACGCCGTCGCGCCCGCGCAGGGTGCTGGCGGCCATGAGCAGCATGGCCAGGTTCACCGCGCCCGCCAGCAGCATGGCCAGGCCGACGTCGTAACGGGTGATGCGCAGCAAGCGCTTTCGCGGCGCGCCCTCCTCCGGATGCCCGTGCCGGTCGCGGGCCATGCCGGAGTGCAGGTAGACCACGTGCGGCATGACGGTCGCGCCGATCATGGCGGCGGCCAGCAGCACGCTGCCGGAGCCTTCGAAGCGCGGCAGCAGGCCGCCGACCGTCTCCGTCGCCGAGGGCGGCGAGATGAACACGGAGGCAAGGAATCCGATGGCGATGATGCCGAGCAGGCCGGTGATGACGCGCTCGAAGGGCTGCTGGCCGCGGTGGTTCTGGATGAGCAGCAGGATCATCGAGACGGTGCCGGTGATGACGCCGCCGACCATGAGCGGCAGGTCGAACAGCAGGTTCAGGGCGATGGCGCCGCCCACCACCTCGGCGAGATCGGTTGCCACGGCGACGGTTTCGGCCTGCGCCCAGTAGGCCAGGCGGACCGGGCGGCTCGCCTTCTCCCGCACCACCTCCGGCAGGGACTTGCCGGTGACCAGGCCCAGTTTCGCCGAGAGGAACTGCACCAGCCCGGCCATGATGTTGGCCATGACGATGACCCACACCAGCAGGTAGCCGTATTGCGCACCCGCGCTGATGTTGGACGCGACATTGCCGGGATCGACATACGCGATGGCGGCAACGAAGGCCGGGCCCAGTAAGACCGTGGCCGATCGCGCTCGCTGGAACGGGCTGCGCTGGTCTTCGGCCAAACTGGTACTCACAAGAAGAGTTTACGGGTTCCCGAACTTTTTGTTTAGCCCCTCCTACCAAGCTGTGACCTTACCCATAACCGCAAGGCCGGTATAGAAAAGCCGACCGCCCCGGCGTATCTACGCCGGGGCGGTCGATTGTTTTGTCCCAGTGGACTTTCGGCTAGAGGCCGAGGCCCTGCGCCAGCACCGGCCAGGAGTTGATGAACTCGTCGTTCCAGTAGCCCCACGAGTGGGTGCCGGTGGCCCGGAAGTTGTAGGTGGCCGGGATGCCCAGCGAGTTCAGCTTGTTCGCCAGGTTGTGGCTGCAGTAGTTGGTGCCCGCCTCGATGACGCCGCCGATGATGAGCTGGTTGGCCAGGCCGTAGCCGCCGGGCAGGGTGTAGGGCCCGTTGAGGGTGTCCCACTGGCCGGGCAGACCGCTGCCGGAGGAGATGTAGAGGTTGATGCCACGCAGCTTCTCGGCATTGATGACCGGATCGTGCTCGGCCCACTCCGGCGAGTTCGACGGACCGTACATGTTCTCGAGCTTGCCGCCGCCCCAGGTCTCGACGGTCAGGCGCATGAATTCCTGACCCTGCGGGTCGGCCATCTGCGCGCAGCCGGAGTAGGCGGCGACGGACTTGTACAGGTCCGGCCGGGCCTCGGCAAGGGTCAGCACGGTGGTGCCGGAGGTGGAGATGCCCGCGACGGCGTTGACGCCGTTGGTGCCCAGGGCGGCATCGATCAGCGGGGGCAGTTCCTCACTGAAGAAGGTGGTCCACTTGTTGCGGCCCAGTACCGGATCGTCGTTGTCCCAGTCCTGGTAGTAGGACCACTTGCCGCCGATGACCTGCACGACATTGACGTTCTTGTCGCCGAGGAAGCCGCCGACGATGTTCGTCTTCTTCACCCAGGAGGCGTCGTCCTGACCGCCGCCCGCGCCATTGAGCAGGTACAGGGTCGGGCGCGGCACCGAGGCGTCGGCGGGCCGCTGCACATCGACCGGGTAGGTGGCGCCCATGGCCGCGGAGTAGACGTAGAGGCGGATGTTCCGCTCATCCTTCATCTCGGCCTTGGTGATCTTGGAACCGTCCGCCGACACCGGATCGGCCAGCAGCTTCTTGCCGTCGATGATCGGGTCGGCGGAGGCGGTGCCGCCACCGACGCCGGCCATGAGACCGGTGAGAACCGCGGTGGCAGCGAGGAAGGCCGCGGCCCGCAACCCGCGCCGCCCGTTCCGGACATGTCGACGAATCAATGTTTTGCACCTTCATCTCGTGTCGAATTCGGCCCCCGACAGACCATACGCCAAACCCATCGGCCGGGCCGCAGGGTCATCGGCCGTGTTCGGCCAGTCCGCCGAGTGCCTGCACCCAGCCCTCCACCAGTTGCTTGACCTGGTCCAATCCGAGCACCGCGCCCACAAAGTCGAAGCGGGCGATGAGCCCGTCCTGACTGGTGTCCACGGTGACGTCGAGGTACAGGTCGTCGGCGACCGGTTCCGGGTAGACCCGGGCCGGGCGCAGATCGCGGTAGCGGAAACCGATGCGGCCGGCCGGCAGCACCGCGATCTCCGCGACGGTCTCCGGGTTCAGGTGCCGCAGCAGCCCGAATCCGACGCCGCCGGACGGCACCTCCCGGACGCGATCGCGGATCTGCTCGATGACCGTGCCCGCGCCGGGACCGCCGGAGCGCACCTCGGCCAGGTAGAGGCCCTCGAGCCGCAATGCGAACGGGTAGGCGGTGCTGAACGCGCCGACCGTGCGCTGCCCGGCGTCATCGCCCGGTGTGCGACCGTCGGCGATCAGTCGCACCACCGAACCCAGTGTGTCGCGCAGGGTTTCGGCGGCCGGGTCGAGCAGGGTGGCGGCCAGCGCGGCCAGCAGCACATCGTCGATGCTGGCCCCGTAGCGGCGGGCGACGGCGTCGACGGCCGCCGCGCCCTCCCCGGTGATGGAGACCGAGACGCGGCCGCGGCCACCGGATTCGGCGTCGCCGAGCACCCGGTCCGGGGATACGCCCTCGGAGACTCCGGCGAGCGCCTTACGCCACCAGTCCAATTCGGCGATGGTGTCGGGAGCGACTGCGCGCTGTGCGAGCGAGCGGGCGATGCCGAGCGGGTGCGCGTCCGCGCTGGGCGGGGTGGCGTGGCCGCCGGACCAGGAGGCGGTGAGGTCCTCGATGACGGTGCGCCACGAGGTGTCGTCGACCACCAGGCCGTTGGCGACCACCACCAGCACGGCGGCGGGCCGGTCCTCGGGCTCGCCGTCCGCGGGCGGGTTCTCGACCAGCACGAAGCGCATGTTGTACCCCTTCTCGGGGTCCAATTCGGCCGCGGCGGCGTGGATCACGGCCTCGATGGGATCGCCGACGGCCTCCACATTGGGGTCGATCTGCCAGACCACGGCCGCGCCGCGCGGCTGCTGCGCCGGAATATCGAGGGCGACCGAATCGCCGGTCCGGCGCAGCCGCGCCCACAGGCCCGGATGCCGGTCCAGCAGGGTGGCCACCGAACGGCGGACCCGGGTGCCGGAGATGCCCGCGGCGATATCGAGGGTGATGGCGCGGACCCAGATGCCCGACGGCTCCACCTCGAGCAGGCTCATGGCCCCGGCGGGCAGCGCCGAAACCTCGCCCACCGCGGTCAGTCTCGGGCCTTGGTTCACGGGCACGATCGGCTGGGGTGTGCGCGGGGCCGGTTCCGAGACGGCGGGGATCGGCGCGGGGGCGGGCGATTCCGGTTCGGCCGCAACCGCTTCCGGCTCGGACGCCGCTGCTTCCGGCTCGGACTCGACGGCTTCCGGTTCGGCCGGAGCCGTTTCCGGTGCTTCGGTGTCCGAGTCGAGCTTGAAGGCGACGTCGGGTGCGGCTTCCGGCTCGATGTCGGGCTCCGGGGCCGAATCGACCGCGGCTCCGGGCTGTTCCGGATCGTGCAGCTTCACCGGCCGCGCGAGATCTTCGGGCCGGATGACCGGCAGCACCGCCGTGGTGGCCCAGGCGGGCTCGGCGGAATCCTCGGCGGCGGAGGCGGATTCGGCCGGCGCGGTCATAAGGTCCTCGGCCGCGATGACCTGGATGTCCGTGAGCGCGGCATGGTCGAGCCCGGTCCGGATGTCGGCGGTCAGCACCGCGTGGGTCGCGCCCTCGGCGCTGATCAGATCCACCAGTTCGGCGGTGCCGTAGTCCCGGTGCTGCGCGACCACCAGCGCGGCGGCCGCGCCCAGCGGGAGCACCGGTTCCAGCGGGGACAGGCCGGAGCCCGCGGCCGCCAGATACAGTGCGCGCGCCTCCCGGCCGAGGCCGGAGCGCCGGGCCCGCTCGGCAATGCCGTGCAGGTCGGACTGGGTGAGCACGACCTCGCCGAAGCGATCGGCCGGATAGTCGATCCAGGCCGGGTGGCCGGGTTCGACGGGTGCGGCGCGGTCGGCGTCGGTGACCGGTGCGGCGGAACGGGATTCGACCAGCGCGCCTACCCGGGGATCGTCCACGACGATCCAGTCCAGCCCGCCGGCGAGCGGCGGCAGTGTGCGCGCCGCCGCGCCCAGGGTGAGGCCGTGGGTGGCACGGCTGTCGAGGACGCGGCGGCCATCGGCCGGGTCGACCGGCACCAGGGCCGCGCCCGACTTGGCCACCGCCCAGGCGGCGAGCACCAGCGCGACCGAGCGGGGCAGCGCGACCGCCACCCGGCTGTCCGGTCCCGCGCCCTGCTCGATGAGAACCCGGGCCAGGCGCGAGGATTCGGCGTCGAGCTGCGCGTAGGTGAAGGCGCGGCCGCGGATGACGACCGCCGCGCCCGTCGGATTCGACTCGACGGCGGCGGCCATGAGCTCGGTCAGCGTGCCGCCCGGCTCCTCGACCTTGTTCTCGGGTACCACGACGGCACTGCTGTTGTCGGCCATATCGACTCCGGCGTCGGCGCGATCGATGAGGGTGGCCAGCACCGGTCCGATGACAGCCAGGGATTCGGCGGTGGTCATCATCTGGTGCGTGCCCGGGACCGGGTACTCCTCGATGTCCCCGCTGACGTACGGCCGCCAGTCGGCGGACGACATCGCCTGCGGCACACCGGCACTGCGGTATTCCGCGCGGAACAGCTCGACGCGGCCGCTGAAGGGCCGCGGCCGGTACTCGTTCTCCATCACCAGGCTGCGCACCGCGCCGCGGTAGATGCGGCGCAGCCGGTCCTCGGTGAGGATGCCGAGGTCCGCCGGGATCGCGGCGTGTAGCGCGGCGAGCGCGTCGTCGCCCAGATTCAGCAGATCACCGTCCGGGAAGGCCTCGGGGCCGACGCCGATGGTGGCGAACTCGTCGAGGATGGAGGTGCGGAAGTCGGTCGAGGCGCCCGGGTAGGCGTCCAGGATGGCGACCAGATCGACCCGCTGCCCGCTGGCCTCCAGTTCGGCGGCGATGGCCTGGGCCAGGTTGCCGCCGAGCGAGTAGCCGAGCACCCGGTAGGGCCCCTCCGGCTGCACCTTGCGCATCTCGGCGGCGTAGCGCCGGGCCACGTCGTCGAGGGTGGCCGGGTCCCAATCGGTTTCGGTGAGGGCTGGCGATTGCAGGCCGAGCAGCGGCTGGTCCTCGGGGAGGAAGCGCGCCAAACCGGCATAGCACCACGACATTCCGGACATGGGCGGGGCGCAGAAGATCGGCGTCCGGGTGCCCGTGCCGCGGATGGGCAGCACGATCTGAAGTCCGGCTTCGGAATTCGAGTCGTAGTCGTGCGCGCCCTCGAGCGCGGCCACGATCCGGGCGCCCAGTCCGGCCACGGTCGGCGCGGTGAAGAACCAGGCGACCCGCACCTCGGCGCCGGTGAGTGCGCGCAGCCGGCTGGCCACCTGGGTGGCCAGCAGCGAGTTGCCGCCGAGGGTGAAGAAGTCGTCATCCGCGCCGACCCGTTCCAGGCCCAGCACATCGGCGAAGACATCGGCCACGGTCTGCTCCAGCGGCGAGCCCGGGGCGCGGTATTCGGCGGCCTCGAACTCCGGATCCGGCAGCGCGTTGCGGTCCAGCTTGAGATTGGCGTTCAGCGGCAGGGCGTCGAGCACCACGAAGGCGGCCGGGACCATGTAGGACGGCAGTGCCGCCGACAGCTCCGACTTCACCCGCGCGACATCGAGTTCCGCGCCGGCAGGCACCAGGTAGGCGACCAGGCGGTCACCCGTGCGCTCGTCCCGCTTGGCCAGCACCGCGGTCTGCGCGACCTCGGGCAACGCCAGCAGCGCGGCCTCGATCTCACCCAGTTCGATGCGGAAGCCGCGGATCTTCACCTGGAAGTCGGTGCGGCCCCGGTACTCCAGTTCGCCGCCCGCGTTCCAGGCGACGAGGTCACCGGTGCGGTACATGCGCTCACCGTCGGCGAACGGATCGGCGACGAAGCGGTCCGCGGTGAGGTCCGGGCGTCCGAAGTAGCCGCGCGCCAATTGCGCACCGGCCAGGTACAACTCGCCCGGCACCCCGACCGGCACCGGCCGCAGCCGGGCGTCGAGCACGTAGACGCGGCTGTTCCATTCCGGCGCGCCGATCGGCACCGCGACCTGGTCGGCTTCGGTGACGGCGTGGTTGGTGATGGACACCGCGGCCTCGGTCGGGCCGTAGAGGTTGAACAGCGCGACGGCCGGGAACGCCGTCCGGAACCGCTGTGCCACCGCGCCGGGCAGGGCCTCGCCGATGGCGAGCACGCGCCGCAGCGCGCCCAGTCCGGTGGCCGAATTCGATTCGGCCAGCAGCGCGTCCAGCATGGACGGCACCGTGTGCAGGGTGGTCACCGACTCGCGCGCGATGAGCGCGTTGAGGTACTCCGGATCGCGGTGGCCCTCGGGCTCCGCGATGACCAGGCGACCGCCCGAGACGGCCGCGGACCAGAACTCCCAGACCGAGAGGTCGAAGGTGGCGGCGGTCTTGAGCAGCACGGCATCGTCGATGCCGAGACCGAATTCCGCGGTCTTCCACAGCAACTGGTTGACGACCGCGCCGTGCGGCAGCGCCACACCCTTGGGGCGGCCGGTGGAACCGGAGGTGAAGATGACGTACGCGGTGTCGGCGGCGGTCAGCGCGCGCACCCGCTCGCCGTCGGCGATCGGCTCGGCCGAGTAGCCGGACAGGTCCAGCTCGTCGATCAGGACCACCTCGGCCAGTTCGGTCTCGAAACCGACTGCCGCCGTCGTCAATACGGCCTTGGGCGCCGCGGTCTCCAGGATGTGGCCGACGCGTTCGGCGGCCTGGTCCGGGTCGACGGGCACGTAGGCCGCACCGGACCTGGTGACCGCGTACATGGCGACGATCAGATCGGTGGAGCGGCGAATGGCCAGCGCCACCCGGTCTTCCGGGCCGATGCCGCTCTCGATGAGGGCCCGAGCGAGCCGGTTCACCTTGGCGTCGAGTTCGGCGTAGGTCAGTTCGCCCTCGCCGTCGGCGACCAACGCGATCCGGTCCGCATGGGCCTGGACGGTCCGGTCGAGCAGGGAGGCCAGCGTCGCGCTGGTGTCCACCTCGTGCCGGGTGTCGTTCCAGCCCCGCAGGATTCGGGTCCGCTCGTCGGCGGCCAGCAGTTCCACCTCGCCGACCGGGGTACCCGGATCGGCGGCGACGCTGCCGAGCAGACGCACGAAGCGCTCGACGAAGCCCTCGACGGTCGCCTTGTCGAACAGCGCTGTCGCGTAGGTGAATCCGCCGATGATGCCCGCGGGCTCACCGGTCTCGGTGTACCGGTCGGCGGCGATGAGGTGCAGATCGAACTGCGACAGCTCGGTGTCGATCTCGAGGCCCGCGACCTTCAGGTCGGAGAGTTCGAGCGCCGACTGGGTGTGGTTCTGGAAGGACAGGCCCACCTGGAACAGCGGGTGCCGGGCCGTGGAGCGCACCGGGTTGAGCACCTCGACCAGGCGCTCGAACGGCACGTCGGCGTGGGCGTAGGCGGCCAGGTCGGTTTCGCGCTGGCGCGCCAGCAGTTCGGTGAAGCTCGCGCCCGCGTCCACCCGGGTCCGGAAGACCAGGGTGTTGACGAACATGCCGATGAGGTCATCGATGGCGGCCTCGCCGCGGCCCGCGATCGGGGTGCCGATGGCGATGTCGTCGGTGCCCGAGAGCCGGGCCAGCAACACCGCCAGCGCGGTGTGCACGACCATGAACAGGGTCGCGCCCTCCCGGCGCGCCAATTCCGCCAGCGCGCGGTGGGTTTCGGCGGGCAGGTCGAGATCGACGCGGCCGCCGTGGAAGGACTGCACGGCCGGGCGCGGTCGGTCCGAGGGCAGGTCGAGCTGGTCGGGCAGTCCGGCCAGCGCCTGCTTCCAGTAGCCGATCTGCTTGGCGGCCAGCGATTCCGGATCGTTCTCGTCGCCGAGCAGTTCGCGCTGCCAGATGGCGTAGTCGGCGTACTGCACGGGCAGCGGCTGCCAGGCGGGCTCGACGCCCATGGACCGGGCGGCGTAGGCCAGCATGAGGTCCCGGGTCAGCGGCGTGACCGAGGAACCGTCGCCGGAGATGTGGTGGATGACCAGCGCCAGCACGTATTCGCCCGGGGCGTCGGTGATCTCGAACAGCGCGATGCGCAGCGGCACCTCGGTGGTGACGTCGAACAGGTGCGACGCCACCGCGAGCACCCCGCCCGTGACCTGCTCGGAGGTGACCCGGCGCAGCTCCAGTTCGGGTGCGGCGTCGGCGGCCGACAGCACCACCTGCACCGGACCGCCGTCGGTCTCGGGGTAGATGGTGCGCAGGATCTCGTGGCGGGCAACGACATCCGATACCGCGGCACGCAGGGCGTCGACGTCCAGCGCGCCGGAGAGCCGGACCGCGGCGGGAATGTTGTAGGCCGCGGATTCGGTGTCGAAGCGGTTGAGGAACCACATGCGCTGCTGCGCCGAGGACAGCGGAATCCGTTCCGGGCGCGGCCCGGCCACCAGGGCCCGCATGCGGCCGGTGCCGGTGGCCGACTCCAGGGCGGCGGCCAGCGCCGCCACCGTCGGGGCGTCGAACAGCAGGCGCACGGGGACGCGGCTGTCGAGGGCCGCGCCGAGGCGGGCGACCACCTGGGTGGCGACCAGCGAGTTGCCGCCCAGTGCGAAGAAGTCGTCGTCCAGGCCGACCGGGCGCTCGAGGCCGAGCATCTCGGTGAAGACGGCCGCCACGATCTGCTCGACCGGGGTCACCGGGGCGCGGAAGGCGCGAGCCTCGAAAGTCGGTGCGGGCAGGGCCTTGCGGTCCAGCTTGCCGGAGGTGTTGAGCGGGAACTCCGCGAGCACCACGATGGCCGAGGGCACCATGTAGGACGGCAGCCGCGAGGCCAGATGCGCGCGCAGCGCCTCCTGGTCGACCGCGTCGGCGGCCGACTGATCGGCGCCGACCACCGCGGGCACGACGTAGGCGGCCAGCAGGTCGCCGGTGTGCTCGGCCGAATGCAGCACCACCACGGACTGGCTGACCGAGTCGTGGGCGGTGAGCGCGGCCTCGATCTCGCCGAGTTCGATGCGCTGACCGCGGAACTTCACCTGGAAGTCGGTGCGGCCCAGGTACACCAGCTCGGCATTGTCGCCGCTGTCGTCCCAGCGGACCAGGTCGCCGGTGCGGTACATGCGCTCACCGCGCCGCCCGAACGGGTTGGCGACGAAGCGATCCGAGGTGAGGTCCGGGCGCGCCACGTAGCCGCGGGCCAGCTGGACACCGGCCAGATACAGCTCACCCGCCACACCCGGAGGAGTCGGGTGCAGACGCGAATCCAGCACGTAGACACGGCTGTTCCACTCCGGACGACCGATCGGCATCACGATGCGATCGACCTCACCGGTGACATCCCGGTAGGTGATCGACACCGCGGCCTCGGTCGGGCCGTACAGGTTGTGCAGCTCGGCTTCGCTCACGGCACCGAACGCGCGGACCGTCTCAGCGGGCAAGGCCTCACCGATCACATACACCTGACGCAGCGACCGCAACGCCTCCCGTAGGCGCTCCGGATTGCCCTGCGCGGCAAACACGCTCAGCATCGACGGCACGAAGTCGGTGACCGTCACGCCGTACTGCTCGATCAGATCGGTCAGGTACGCCGGATCCCGGTGCCCGTCGGGCGCGGCCAGCAACAGCGTCGCGCCAACGCGCAGCGGCATGAAGTAGCCCCACAGCGACACGTCGAACGTGCTCGGCGTCTTCTGCAGATACACATCCGCACCGGTGAGCTGGTACTCCGCCTGCATCCATGTCATCTGATTGACGATGGCGGCGTGGGAGACGCTGACGCCCTTGGGCTTTCCGGTGGAGCCGGAGGTGAAGATCACGTACGCGGGATGCTGCGGATGCAGCGGCGCACGACGTTCCACATCGCTGACCGGATGGTCCGGGTACCCGGCGAGAATGGCGGTGTCGACCTCGACCACCGGGTAGTCACCGGCGTCGAAGGCATCGCGCGAGGTGGTCAGCACGCACACCGGATTCGCGGTGTCGAGCACATGGGCCAGCCGCTCGGCGGGCTGGTCCGGATCCACCGGCACGTACGCGCCACCCGCGGTCACCACCGCGTAGATGGCGGCCACGAAGTCGACCGAGCGCCGGATGTGCACGGCCACCAGCGATTCCGGCCCCACCCCGTCGGCGATGAGGCGGCGG
The DNA here is from genome assembly GCF_041154655.1 of Nocardia sp. JMUB6875. Classification (NCBI taxonomy): domain Bacteria; kingdom Bacillati; phylum Actinomycetota; class Actinomycetes; order Mycobacteriales; family Nocardiaceae; genus Nocardia; species Nocardia sp. JMUB6875. The sequence continues at coordinate 13,658 of NZ_BAAFGR010000021.1, read as the reverse complement.
GCGAGCCGGTGCACGCGGGCGGCGAACTCGGCGTAGGTGAGCCGCTCACCGCCGCTGACCAGCGCGACCGCGTCGGGGGTGCGCAGCGCCTGGATCTCGAACAGCGACACCAGGGTGGTGCTCGCGGCGCGCGGCAGCCCGGCGGCGATGTCGACGGTGGTGGCGTTCCAGTCCGAGAGCACCCGCTGGCGCTCGTCCACGGCCAGCAGGTCGAAGTCGCCCACGGCCCGCTCGGGATGGGTGGCAACCGCGACCAGGGTGCGGCGCAGGCGCTCGGCCAGCCGGTCCATGGACTCGGGATCGAACAGGTCGGTGGCGTAGGTGAAGCCGGCCGAGATGCCCTGTGCCACACCGTCGGCGGTGGTGCGCTCGACCAGGGCCAGATCCAGGTCGAACTTGGCCACCGGCACGGTCAGGTCCACGTCGGAGACGGTGACGCCGGGCAGTTCGAAGACCGCCGGGGTCATGTTCTGCAGGGTCAGCGAGACCTGGAACAGCGGGTGCCGGGCCTGCGAGCGCGGCGGATCCAGCAGTTCCACGATGCGCTCGAACGGGGCGTCGGCATGCTCGAAGGCGGCCAGGTCGGTGCGGCGCACGGCGGCCAGCAGGTCGGAGAAGCTGGCGTTCGGGTCGACCTCGGTGCGCAGCACCAGGGTGTTGACGAACATGCCGATCAGGTTGTCCAGCGCGGCCTCGCCGCGGCCCGCGATGGGGGCGCCGATGGCGATGTCGCGGGTGCCGGACACCCGCGCCAGCAGCACCGCGAAGGCCGCGTGCAGCACCATGAACAGCGTCGTATTGTGCTGCTGCGCAACCCGGTTCAGGGCGGCGTGCACGTACGGGTCGATATCGAAGGCGTGCACCGCGCCGCGCCCGGAGGCGACCACGGGGCGGGGCCGGTCGGTCGGCAGCTCCAGCTGGTCGGGCAGCCCGGCCAGGGTGGTGCGCCAGAAGTCGAACTGGCGGGCCAGCACCGAACCGGAATCGTGCTCGTCGCCGAGGCTTTCGCGCTGCCACAGCGCGTAGTCGGCGTACTGCACCGGCAGCGGCGTCCACTGCGGTTCCCCGCCCTGGACGCGACCCAGGTAGGCGGTGATCAGGTCGCGGGTGAGCGGGCCCGCGGAGAAGCCGTCACCGGCGATGTGGTGGACCACGCAGACCAGCACGTGGTCCTGCTCGGTCAGGCGCAGCAGCCGCAGCCGCAGCGGCGGCGCGGCGGTCACGTCGAAGGGCGCGAAGGCGATCTCCGAGACCGCCTGGGCCACATCGGCTTCGGTGACCTCGATGACCGGCAGCGACGGCAGCGCGCCGGGCGCGTCGACCGGCAGCACCACCTGGTGGCCGACACCGCCGTGCTCGGGGTAGAGGGTGCGCAGCACCTCGTGCCGGGTGGCCAGGTCGGCCACGGCGGCGGCCAGCGCGGGCACGTCCAGCGGGCCGGTGACGCGCAGCGCGATCGGCAGGTTGTAGGTGGCGGCGTCGGTGTCCAGGCGGTTGAGGAACCACATGCGCTGCTGCGCGTAGGACAGCGGGATCAGCTCGGGCCGCGGCATGGGCCGCAGCGGGGCGACACCCGAATCGGCCAGCGCGCCCAAGGATTTCGCCAGCTCGGCGACGGTGGGCTGCTCGAAGAGCACGCGGACCGGCACGCGGGTGCCCAGCGCCGCGCCCAGGCGGGCGACCACCTGGGTGGCATTGAGGGAGTTGCCGCCCAGTTCGAAGAAGTCGTCGTCGGCGCCCGCGCGCTCGAGGTGCAGCACGGCCGCGAAGATCTCGGCCACGGTCCGCTCGGCGGCGGTGGCGGGCTCGCGGTATTCGCGGGCCTGGAACTCCGGCACCGGCAGCGCCTTGCGGTCCAGCTTGCCGGAGGCGTTGAGCGGCATGGCTTCCAGCCGCACCACGGCCGAGGGCACCATGTAGGACGGCACCGATTCGCGGGTGTGCGCGAGCAGTTCGGCGTCGGTGACCTGCGCGCCGGACTCGAGCACCACGTAGGCGACGAGGCGGTCGCCGGTCTCGGCGCGCACCAGGCTCACCGCGGCGCGGTGCACGTCCGGATGCGCCAGCAGCACCGTCTCGATCTCGCCGAGCTCGATGCGCTGACCGCGCAGCTTCACCTGGAAGTCGCTGCGGCCCAGGTATTCCAGCGCGTGGCCGTCACCGTCGGCGACCCAGCGCACCACGTCACCGGTGCGGTACAGCCGCTGCCCGCCCTCGTGTGCGACGAAGCGCTCGGCGGTCAGCGCGGGGGCGCCCAGGTAGCCGCGCGCCAACTGCACACCGGCGACATAGAGTTCACCGGCCGCGCCGACGGGCACCGGCCGCAGCTGCCGATCCAGCACCAGGACCCGGGTATTGGCGACCGGGCTGCCGATCGGCACCGCGACGCCGTGCGCGCGCTCGGCCGGGTGGGCGGTGACCACGGTGGCCTCGGCCGGGCCGTACCAGTTGATCAGTTCCGTATCCGGCAGGGCGGCAGCGAATTTCGCGGCGCTCTCGGCCGACAGCGCCTCACCGGCGGCGAACACCCAGCGCAGCGACGGATGCCGCCGGGCCGCACCGTCGAGGTAGGCGTCGAGCATCGACGGTACGAAATGCACCGAGGTGACCGCGTATTCGTCGATCAGGCTCGCGATGTAGGCCGGATCGCGGTGCCCGTCCGGTTCCGCGATGACCACGGCCGCACCGGTCTGCAACGGCCAGAACAGCTCCCAGGTGGAGATGTCGAAGGTGATGGGCGTCTTGTGCAGCACCACGTCGCCGGGCCGGTGCGGGTAGGTGCGCTGGGCCCAGCGGAACTGGTTGGCCATCTGCCGGTGCGTGATGACCACGCCCTTGGGGCGGCCGGTGGAGCCGGAGGTGTAGATGACGTACGCGGCATTGTCGGGCCGCACCTCGGCGGGCGCCACCTCGACCAGCGGGTCCGCGCCCGCGAGCGCGTCGACGAAGAACAGCGGTACGCCGGAGGCGGTTTCGAAGTCGTCGGCGGCGCGGGTGAGCACGCACACCGGCGCGGCACCGGCCAGCACGTACTCGTTGCGCTCGGCCGGATGGTCGGGATCCACCGGCACGTACGCGCCGCCGGAGCGCAGCACCGCGTAGATGGCCACCACCAGGTCGATGCCGCGGCGCATGGCCACGGCCACCCGGGATTCCGGGCCGACACCGCGCAGGGTGAGTTCCTGGGCGAGGCGGCGGGAGCGGGCGTCGAGCTGGGCGTAGGTCAGGGTCGTGCGGCCGAACATGATCGCCGGGGCGTCGGGGTCGCGCGCCACCTGGGCGTCGAACAGCGTCAGCAGCGTCGAATCGTCCAGCAGCTCGGGCACTTCGGTGGCGTTGACCGCCGCCAGCTCCCGGCGCTCGGTCTCGAGCAGCGCGTCCACCACGGCGACCCTGGCCTCCGGCTCGGCGGCGATGCGGCTCAGCAGCGTTGAAAGCCGTTGCGCGATGGCCTGTGCCGCATCCTCGGTGAACAGGTCGCGCAGGTACTTGAGGCCGAAGCCGAGGCCCTTGCCGCGCGGCGACACCATGACCGTCAGCGGGTAGTGGGTGCCGTTGACCGTGGACGCGCCGAGAATGCCCGCGCCGTCGATGGGCGCGGCGGCATCGTCGAGGGACTGCTCGTCCACCGGGAAGGAGGCGAACACCACGATGGAGTCGAAAAGCCCGTCTACCCCGGCGATCTCCTGGATCTCGCCCAGCCCGACATGGTGGTGGTCGAGCAGGGCGGCCTGCTCGTCCTGCAGCTCGCGCAGCACCTCGGTGAGGGTGGCCCCCGGGTTCAGGCGCACCCGGACCGGAATCGCGTTGAGAAACAACCCGATCATGGTCTCGATGCCCGCCAGCTGCGGCGGCCGCCCGGACACGGTGGCGCCGAACACCACATCGTCGCGGTCGGTGGCGCGCCCGATGAGCAGACCCCACGCGGTCTGCACGACCGTATTGAGGGTGACGCCCGCGCGGTGCGCGAGCTCGGTCAGCGCCGCGGTCTCGGCTTCGGACAGCGAGAAGGCGACTTCGCCGATGCCCGCGGTGATCTCGCGCGACGGGTCGACCGCCGCCAGCGGGGTCGGCTCGGTGAAACCGCTGAGCGCCTCGCGCCACGCCTCGCGCGCGGCGCCGTGGTCGCGGGCGGCCAGCCAGGCCAGGTAGTCACGGTAGGGCCGGATCGCCGGGATCGCGGAGCCGTCGCCGTCGGCGGCGTACAGCAGCAGCATGTCCTGGATCAGCAGCGGCAGCGACCAGCCGTCGACGAGGATGTGGTGGCTGGTGACGCACAGGCGGTAGCGGTCGGCGGCGGTGCGGTAGAGGGTGACGCGCAGCAGCGGCCCGGCGCTCATGTCGAAGTGCCGCGACACGTCGAAGGCCATCAGCCGGTCGGTCTCGGCGACCGCCTCGGCGGGCACCCGATCGCTGAGATCCAGGTACTGCCAAGGCAATTCGACGTCGTCGAGCACGAGCTGCAGCGGATTGCCCGCGCCGTCCTCGCCGAAGACCACCCGCAGGTTGACGTGCCGGTCCAACATGGCGCGGGCGGCGGCGTGCACGCGCGGCACGTCGATCTCGCCGGCCACGTCGAGGGCGAACTGCACCATGTAGGCGTCGACGGAGGATTCGGCCAGCTGGGCGTGGAACAGCATGCCCGACTGCAGCGGGGTGAGCGGCCACACCTCCGACAGGTTCGGGTACCGCTCGCGCAGTCGCGCCTCGTCCGCGGCGCTCAGCTCGACCAGCGGTCCGGTGGCGAGTTCCTCGGTGGCCGAGGCGTCTTCGACCGGCACCGCGAGCTCGGCCAGCGCGGCCACGGTGCGCGCGGCGAACATCTCCTTGGGCTTGAAGCCCAGGCCCAGGGCGCGGGCCCGGGAGACGATCTGGATGGCGGTGATGGAATCCACGCCGAGGGTGAAGAAGTCGTCGTCCAGGCCGACCCGCTCGAGGCGCAGCACCTCGGTCAGCACCTGCGCGAGGGCCTGCTGGGCCGGGGTCTCGGGGGCGCGGTATTCGGTCTGCGGCAGTTCGGGTTCGGGTAGCGCGTCGCGGTCCAGCTTGCCGACCGGGGTCAGCGGGATCTCGTCCAGCGCCACGATGGTGGCGGGCACCATGTGCGGCGGCAGCGCGCGCTCGGCCAGCGCGGCCAGCTCCTCGACGTCCACCCGCGCGCCCGGCGCGGCGTGCACGTAGGAGACCAGAACCGTTGCGCGGTCCTGGATCTCGCGGCCCACCGTGACGGCGAAGTCGACGCTCTCGTGCCCGGCGAGCACCGCGTCGATCTCCTCGAGCTCGATGCGCAGACCGCGGATCTTGACCTGGAAGTCGTTGCGTCCCAGGTACTCGAGCTCCCCGTCGGCGGTCACCCGCACCAGGTCGCCGGTGCGGTAGAGGCGGGAACCGTTGTCCTCGAACGGATTCGCGACGAACCGGGCCGCGGTCAGATCCGGCCGCAGCACATAGCCGCGGGCCAGCAGCCCGCCGCCCACGTACAGCTCACCGGCCACGCCCGGCGCGACCGGCCGCAGCCGCTCGTCCAGCACGTGCACGCCCGCACCGCGAATCGGCCCGCCGATGGTGACGGGACGGTCGGGCAGCAGTTCGGCGCAGGTGGCCCAGATGGTGGTCTCGGTCGGGCCGTAGCCGTTGAGCAGGCGACGCCGCCCGCCCGCGATCGGAACCGCCCAGCGCCGCACCAGTTCCGGCGGGCAGGCCTCGCCCGCGGCCAGCACCAGGCCCAGCGCGTCCAGTCCCGCCGGATCGATCGAGGCGAGCACGGACGGGGTGATCACCGCGTGGGTGACGGCCTCGCGGGCGAGCAGCGCCCGCAGATCGTCGCCGCCGTAGACCTCCGGCGCCGCGACCACCAGGGTCGCGCCGGAGCCGACCGCCATGAGCAGCTCGAAGACCGAGGCGTCGAAGGACGGCGAGGCCACCTGCAGCACGCGCGACTGCGCGGTGAGCGCGAATCGCTCCCGCTGTTCGGCGCTGAGCGCGGCCAGGCCGGTGTGGGTGACCGCGACGCCCTTGGGCAGACCGGTCGAGCCGGAGGTGTAGATGGTGTACGCCGGATGCTCGGCGCGCAGCGGCCGCACCCGGTCGGCATTGGTGATCGGATCGACCGAGTAGGTCTGGGCGGCCCGATCCAGTTCGTCGGCGTCCAGTTCCAGCCACGACACCAGGCCGGGTAGCGCGGAGCGACGGGATTCGACGGTGAGGCCGAGCACCGCGCCGGAGTCGGTGAGCATGTGGCGCACCCGGTCGTCCGGGTAGTTCGGGTCCACGGGGAGGAAGCCCGCACCGGTCTTGGCGACCGCCCACACGGCCAGCACCGACTCCAGCGAGCGCGGCACCGCGACGGCGACCAGATCCTCGGGACCGACGCCGCGGTCGATGAGCAGGCGGGCCAGGCGGGTGGAGCGCTCGTCCAGTTCGGCGTAGCCGAGCCGCGCGAGGGTGCCGGTCGCGTCGGCGAGGGCGACGGCGATGCCGCCCGGGTTGGCCTCCACGGCGGTGGCCAGCAGCTGCGGCAGGGTCGGCGAGGAGGGACGGCGGGTCCGGGTGGGGCGTACGCGGGCCGTGCGGGTCATGCCACTACCGCCACGAACTCGTTCTTCCGGTCCCCGACCACCCGAATCATGCAGCTTGTCCTCATCCTGTCCGTTAATGCTCAACCGCGGCGCGCACCGACAACCTTCATCGGATTCGCGCAGGCCGCGTTACTTTCGCCTCGGTCCGAGGCGGAGTCACGCGGGGTTCCCCCAAGGAGTATTCAGTCCTGCGGGCGGAAGAGCTACTCCGGGCGCGTCAGCCGGAGCTCATCACGCCTCCCCGGCCGGGTCGACGGCAAGAACGGTACGCCCGTCCCAAGCCGCCGGGACCGGGAGCCGGTCCACCACGACGGCCGCGAGATCGTCCAGTTCCGCGGGATCCACCCGGCTCAACACCTGATTCTCGGCGAAGAGATGGGTGACCCATTCCTCGGCGAGCGTCTCCGCGAGGTCGGAATCGGGCTCGGCCAGCACCATTGACGCGCCGACGCCACCGGTGGCGATCACCTCGAGCACGGCGAACGGATGGTCCGCCGAACCCGGCCAGTAGGTGCGGGCCTCGAAGGTCAGTTCCGATCCGGCGCGAATCCGGTCCACCAGGCCCGTCATGGCGTCATAGCTGAGCTGGGCGCGCCCGGGTGCGGCGAAGGCGATGTCGTCGCCGCGCAGGGCGCGGGTGCGGTGCGCGTAGGTGACCGGGCGGGCGGATTCGGCGGCGATCTCCGCGGCCACCCCCGAGTCGTCCAGGGCGAGCCAGTCGATGCCGGGCGCGGCGGCCGGATGTCCGGTGGTCAGACCGACCTTCACATCCAGTCCGGCCGGGGGCAGCCGGTCCGCCGAGATCAGCGGCACCACGGTCGCACCGGCCTTGAGCACCGCCCAGGTGGCGACCACCTGATCGATGCCGCGATCCAGTCGCACGGCCACGCCGGTGCCGGGTCCGCAGCCGCGCCCGATCAGGAAGCGGGCCAGCCGCGAGGAGCGGGCGTCCAGCTCCTGATAGGACACCGCCTCCTCGCCCCACACCAGGGCGGGGCCGTCCGGATCGTCCTCGACCGTGGCCGCCAGCGATTGCGGCAGCGCGGTGCCGTAGGCGGTGGTCGCCGCCACCGGCGCGGGCGCGGGCAGCGCCTGGGCGCGGGCGTGTTCGGCCGCGTCCAGCAGGTCGATATCACCCACCGGCATGTGCGGGTCGGCTGCCACCGCGGCGAGGATGCGCAGCAGGCGCGCGCCCAGCGCCTCGATGGTGGACTCGTCGAAAAGCTCGGTGGCGTAGGAGAACACGATGGCGAGGTCGCCGGGGGTGCCGTCGGCGGCGGGCGGGTGCGGTTCGACGCCGATCTGCACGTCGAACTTGGCGGCGGCCAGGTCGGCGTCCACTCCGGAGACGGTCAGCCCGGCCAGTTCGAGCTCGGCCACCTCGTTGTTCTGCAGCGCCAGTACCACCTGCAGCAGCGGTTCGGTGCGGCTGCCGGCGGGTGCGACCGCCTCCACGACGCGCTCGTAGGGCACATCGGCATTCGCGAAGGCCGACAGGTCGGTTTCGCGGGCGGCGGCCACCAGTTCGTCGAAGGAGGCGGCGGGGTCCACCGCGGTGCGCAGGGCGAGCGTATTGACGAACATGCCGACCAGGCCGTCCAGCACCCGTTCGCCGCGGCCCGCGACCGCGGTGCCGAGGACGACGTCCGGATTGCCGGACATGCGGGCCAGCAGCACCGCCAGGGCGGCGTGCATGACCATGAACAGCGACGCATTGTGGCTGCGCGCAATGCGATTGAGTTCGGCGTGGATCTCGGCGGGCACCACGTAGTCGACCAGCGCACCGGCCATGGACGGTGCGGCCGGGCGGGGCCGGTCCAGGGCCAGCGGCCCGCGCGCGGGCAGATCGGCCAGCTGTTGGCGCCAGTACGCCAATTGCGCGGCGGCGAGCGAGTTCTCGTCGGCGTCGGAGCCGATGACCGCGCGCTGCCAGAGCGCGAAGTCGGCGTACTGCACCGGCAGCGGCGCCCAGCCCGGGGCCTCACCCCCGGTGCGGGCCACGTAGGCGGTCACCAGGTCCCGGGCCAGCGGCGCGAAGGAGGCGCCGTCGGCGGCGATGTGGTGGGCCACCAGAATGAGCAGGTAGTCGTCGGGCTCGTCGCCGGTGAGCAGGCGCACCCGCACCGGAACCTGCTGTGCCACATCGAATCCGGCCAGCACCAGCTCCCGCACCCGCGCCCCGATGTCGTGCGCGCGCTCCACCACCAGCCCGCCCGGCAGCGCCTCGGCGACCGACAGGATCTCCTGGTAGGCCGGTGCGCCCGGGGCGGATTCTGGGTAGCGGGTGCGCAGCACCTCGTGGCGGGTGAGCAGGTCCTCGGCGGCCTGGGCCAGGGCCGGGATGTCCAGCGCTCCGGTCAGGCGGATGACCATGGGGATGTTGTAGGCCGGGGACTCCGGATCGAGCTGGTTGAGCACCCACATGCGCTGCTGCGCCAGCGACAGCGGCACGCGGACGGGCCGCTCCCCCGCCACCAGCGGCGGGCGCGCACCGGCGGCCGCGCCCGGCACGATGCGCGCGGCCAGCCCGGAAACCGTTGCGGTCTCGAAGAGTTCGCGCACCGTGACCGTGGCGTCCAGGGCCTCGTTGATGCGCGATACCGCGCGGGTGGCGACCAGCGAGTTGCCGCCCAGGTCGAAGAAGTCGTCGTCCGCGCCGACCCGGTCCGCGCCGAGCAGTTCCGCGAACACGCCCGCCACGATCTCCTCGAGCGGCGTCGAGGGTGCGCGGAAGCGCTTGGCCTCGAACACCGGGGCCGGGAGGGCCTTGCGGTCCAGCTTGCCGGAGGCGTTGACCGGGAACCCGTCGAGCACCGCGATGGCCGTCGGCACCATGTACGCCGGAAGCGACTGTGTCAATGCGGCTTTCACCGCGCTCGGATCGACGGCGACGCCGGGCTCGCGGACCACGTAGCCGACGAGTTGATCGCCGGCGTGCGGGTCGGTGCGCACCACGACCACCGAGTTGGCCACGCCGGGCTGGGCCAGCAGCGCGGCCTCGATCTCGCCGAGTTCGATGCGCAGGCCGCGCAGCTTCACCTGGAAGTCAGTGCGGCCCAGGTATTCCACCTCGCCGCTCGCGTTCCAGCGCACCAGGTCGCCGGTGCGATACATGCGCTCGCCGTGGCCGAAGGGGTTGGCCACGAAGCGGTCCGCGGTCAGGTCGGGGCGGGCCACATAGCCGGTGGCCAGCTGGTCACCGGCCAGGTACAGCTCGCCCGCGATGCCGGGCGCGACCGGGTTGAGGCGCGAATCCAGCACGTACAGACGGGTATTGAAGACCGGACGACCGATCGGCACCGACACCGTGTCGGCATCGGTCACCTCGTGATAGGTGACGTCGACCGCGGCCTCGGTGGGGCCGTACAGGTTGTGCAGCCGCGCGCCTGTAAGCTCGCGCAACCGGTGCGCGGTCGGCGCGGGCAGCGCCTCACCGGAGGCGAACACCTGCCGCAGGGACAGTCCGTCCGGCGCGATCTCGCCGCCGAGGGTGGACAGGAACACCGTGAGCATCGAGGGCACGAAATGCGCCGTGGTGACGCCGTGTTCGGCGATGGCCTGCGCCAGGTACACCGGATCGCGGTGGCCGTCCGGCTTGGCGACCACCAGGCGCGCACCGGTTTGCAAGGGCCAGAAGAACTCCCACACCGACACGTCGAAGGTCGCCGGGGTCTTCTGCAACACCACGTCGGAGTAGGTGAGCCGGTATTGCGCCTGCATCCACACCAGGCGGTTGACGATGGCCGCGTGGCTGACCACGACGCCCTTGGGCCGTCCGGTGGAGCCGGAGGTGAAGATGACGTAGGCGGTGTGCTCGCCCCGAAGCGGTTGCGTCCGTTCGTCGTTCGAGAGCCGCCCGGCGGGCCGCTGCCGCGCCCGCTCCTCGGCCTCCTCGACGAAGAGGGTCGGAATGCCGCTCCCGCTGCCGAAGCCGTCGCGCCAGGTGGTCAGCACCAGGCGCGGGCGGGCGGTGTCGAGGATGTGCTCATTGCGGTCGATGGGCTGCTCGGGATCCAGCGGCACGTACGCCGCGCCCGCCTTGAGCACCGCGTACATGGCGACCACGAGCTCGGTGGAGCGCCGGATGGCCAGGGCCACCAGGGTTTCCGGCCCGACGCTGTAGCTGCCGACGAGTTCCCGGGCCAGCCGGTCGGCACGCTCGGACAGTTCCCGGTAGGTGAGGCGTTCGTCCTCGAAGACCAGCGCGACGGCCTCGGGGGTGTCGGTGACCTGCGCCTCGAACATCGATACCAGGGTCGGCGCGAGGTCCTTCCGGAGGCCCACGGCGGCACGCACATCGAAGCCGGTGGTGTTCCAGTCGGTCAGCACCCGCGCCCGCTCCTCGGCCGAGAGCAGGTCGAGATCCCCGACCGGGGCGGCCGGATCGGCGGCGACCAGCTCCAGCACGCGGGCGAAACGCTGCGCGAAGGCGGCGATGGTCGGCTCGTCGAAAAGGTCCAGCGCGTAAGAGAATTCGGCCGCCATGCCGGTGCCGTCGCCGCGCGCGTCGACGGTCTCCTGCACGGTCAGCTGCAGGTCGAACTTGGCGAAGGGCACCTCGAGGTCGGTGCCGGAGACGGTGAGGCCGGGCAGCCGGAATTCGGCGGGCGCCAGGTTCTGGAACGACAGCATGACCTGGAACAGCGGATTGCGCGCCTGCGAGCGCGCGGGTTCGAGCAGGTCCACCAGGCGTTCGAAGGGCACGTCGGCGTGGCCGAAGGCGCGCACATCGGATTCGCGGACCCCGCCCAGCAATTCGGCGAATCCGGCGGCCGGATCGACATCGGTGCGCAGCACCAGGGTATTGACGAACATGCCGATCAGGTCGTCCAGCGCGGCCTCGCCGCGGCCCGCAACCGGGGTGCCGACGGCGATGTCGCGGGTGCCGGACAGCCGGGCCAGCAGCACCGCGAGCGCGGCGTGCACCACCATGAAGGTGGTGCCGTTGTGGCCGCGCGCGAGCCGGCGCACGCCCGCGTAGACGTCGTCGGCGAGTTCGAAGCGGAAGGTGCTGCCGCGGAAGGAGGCGACCGGCGGGCGCGGGCGGTCCGCGGGCAGCGCCAGTTCGTCGGGCAGGTCGGCGAGGGTCTCGCGCCAGTACGCGATCTGCTTGGACAGCGTGGAGTTCTCGTCGTCCTCGGTGCCGAGGGCCGCGCGCTGCCACAGCGTGTAGTCGGCGTACTGCACGGGCAGCGGCTCCCACCGCGGCGGGGTGCCCGAGGTCCGGGACACGTAGGCGGTCACCAGGTCCCGGGTCAGCGGTCCCATGGAGAAGCCGTCGCCGGAGATGTGGTGCACCACGCCGACCAGGACCTGTTCGCCGGGCCCGAGCCGCAGCACGCTCAACCGGATGGGCGGGGCGGCGGTGACGTCGAACCCGGCGCCGCCGATGGCCATCACGCGCGCGGTCAGGTCGGCCGCGTCGATGTCCTCGACCGAAAGTTCGGGCACCGCACGCTCATCGGTGAGCGGCAGCACCTGCTGATAGCCCTCGCCGTCGACCTCCGGGTAGACGGTGCGCAGCACTTCGTGCCGTTCCACCAGGTCGCGCACCGCGGCGCGCATGGCGTCGAGGTCGAGTTCGCCGGAAAGCCGCACCGCGAGCGGCACGTTGTCGACCGCGCTGTCGGGGTAGAAGCGGTTGAGGAACCACATGCGCTGCTGCGCGTAGGACAGCGGCACCCGATCCGGGCGCGGCCCGGGAACCAGTGCGGGCGTGGCGGTTTCGGCCGCCTCCTCCCCCGCCAGCAGCGCGGCGAGGTCGGCCACCGTGGAGGCCTCGAACAGCACACGGACCGGCACCCGGGTGCCGAGGGCGGTGCCGATGCGGGCCACGGCCTGGGTGGCGAGCAGCGAGTTGCCGCCGAGTTCGAAGAAGTCGTCGTCGGAGCCGACGCGCAGCGGCTCGGCGTCGGGCGGGGTGAGCAGGCCCGAGAACACCTCGGCGATGGCGCGTTCCGCCGGGGTGGCCGGTGCCCGGAATGCGCGGGTATTGAACACCGGCTCGGGTAGTCGCTCGCGGTCCACCTTGCCGACCGGGGTCAGCGGGATCTCGTCGAGCACCATGATCGCGGCGGGAACCATGTACGCGGGCAGGGATTCTCCGGCGAAGGCCGCCAATTCCGCGGTGTCCAGGGTCTTTCCGGGACTCGGCAGCACATAGGTGACCAGCGCGGCCGCACCGGTGGGCAGCGTGGTGCCGAGGGTGACCGCGAAATCCACGTCGGGATGCGCGACGAAGGCGCTGTCGATCTCCCCGAGTTCGATGCGCAGGCCGCGGATCTTGACCTGGAAGTCGGTGCGGCCGTGGTGTTCGAAGTTGCCGTTCTCCAGGCGTTTGACGAGGTCGCCGGTGCGGTACAGGCGCTGGCCGGGCTCACCGTACGGGCTGGCGACGAAGCGTTCGGCGGTGAGCACGGGCCGGTTCAGATAGCCCTCGGCCAGCGCGGGACCCGCCAGGTACAGCTCGCCCACCACGCCCGGCGGCACCGGCCGCAGGCCCGCGTCCAGGACGTACGCGCCGATGCCCGGCAGCAGCGTGCCGATGTGGGTGCCGCCGCCCGGCTCCAGCGGGCCGGTGCCGGTGGACAGCGCGGTCACCTCGGTCGGGCCGTACTCGATATAGAAGTCGCGGTCGGGGGTGATCCAGCGGTCCACCAGCGCGGGCGGGACGCGTTCACCACCGCACATGATCGATTGCAGATCCTCCGGCACGGCCGGATCCAGCGATTCCAGCACGGCCGGGGTGATGCAGATGTGGGTGACCCGCTCGCGCCGCAGCAGTTCGCTCAGTTCCTGGCCGCCGAACACGTCCGGCGGCACCACGACCAAGGTCGCCCCGGCGGTGAACGCGTAGAGCATCTCGACGATGGAGAAGTCGAAGCTCGGGGTGGTGAGCTGGGTGATGCGCGAGTCCCCGGTCACCGCACGGCTTTCCCGGCGGGCGGCCAGTCCGGCCAGGCCGGCGTGGGTGATGGCCACGCCCTTGGGCTTGCCGGTGGATCCGGAGGTGTAGATGACGTAGGCCAGGTGCTGTTCGGTCAGCGGCCGGATGCGGTCGGCGTAGGAGATGGGGTGGGC
>NZ_BAAFGR010000020.1:0-64826 GCF_041154655.1 Nocardia sp. JMUB6875 | reverse complement strand
GGATGGGCGCGGTGTATCTCGCCGAGGATCCGGAGCTGCCGCGGCAGGTCGCCTTGAAGGTGCTCGATGCCAGGTTGAGCGGGAATCCGCGGTATCGCAGCCTGTTTCGACGGGAGGCCGATCTGGTCTGCCGGCTCGATCATCCGAATGTGGTGTCGGTGTACAACCGTGGTGTCGAGGACGATGTGCTGTGGATCGCCATGCAGTATGTGGCGGGCACCGATGCCGGGGAGCTGATCCGGCCGCCGAGGTCCGGGCTCGGGGTGGAGCGGGCCGCGCGGATCGTGTGCGAGGCGGCGCGGGGATTGCAGCACGCGCACGACAACGGCCTGCTGCATCGGGATGTGAAGCCGTCGAATCTGCTCGTCGCCGATGACGGGCGGGTGCTGGTGGTGGATTTCGGGTTGGCGCGATCGGTGAACGACGGTGCGACCGTGACGGATTCGGAGTGGCGGGACTGCACGCCCGCATACGCCGCGCCGGAGGTGCTGACCGGCGGGGCGGTGGATCATCGGGCCGATGTCTATTCCCTGGGCGCGACGCTGCTGGCCTTGCTCACCGGGGCGAATCCGGGTGGGCGGGCGGCCTATACGGGGAGCACGGCGCCGGACTCCTCCCCCGCGGCCGAGACGGTGCGGGAGCGGCGGGGACCGCCACCGGCACTCGATGCGGTGATCACGCGGGCCATGGCGACCGAGCCGGATCAGCGGTATCAGAGTTGTCAGGAGTTCGCGCAGGCGGTCGAGGCAGCGGTGCGCGACGATACCGGCGGCGGGATTCCGGCTCGCTGGTGGAACATGCTGCGGCGGACCCGGATTCGAGCGATCGCGATCGCCTCCGGCGTGTTGCTGGCCGGTGTCGCGGCCCTGCTCGGCACGACCGCTCTGCGCTCCGGTGACCCACCCGCGTCGAGCGGGTCACCGCGGCCGAACGGGCCGACCGCGCCCGCGGCGGTCACCCGCCACTGCTACTGGACCGTCCGGATCCCGGTCGGCGAGGGCCTGTACGTCGAATTGCCCAGCGGCACCGAGGGCCACGACGATCGCAACTGCAAGCTCACCAGCTCCGACCGCGGCGAACCGGTGACGGTGCTGCAACGCGCGCTGACCATGTGCCACAACATTCCGCTCGATGTGACCGGCGCCTACGACGTGGCCACGGTCGGCGCGGTGAAGCATCGGCAGGCGGAGACCGGCGCGACCGTGGACGGCGCGTACGGCCCGCAAACCCAGCGGATATCCATGCGGTGGCCGGTGTTTCGCGGTGCGGACCAGCAGTACGACGGCCGGTGCGTCCCTGTACCTGCGGCACCATGAACGATGGCGTCGACATCCGCCTGCTGGGACCGGTGCGCTGGTATCTCGGCGGGCAGCCGCTGCCGACCGGCGGGCCGCTCACCCGCACCCTGCTCGCGGTGCTGACGGTGAACCGGCGGAACACCATGTCCCCCAAGCGTTTGGCGCAGACCGTCTGGGATGGGGATCCGCCGCCGAGCTATCGGTCCAACCTGCACAATCGGATCGCGGAGGCGCGGGCGGCCTTGAGCGCGGCGGGCGCGGCCGCCACCTCGATCCTGCGCACCGACGACGACGGGCACTACTGCCTCGACATCGCCGACGAGCAGTGCGATCTGGGGCGCTTCGAGCAGGCCCGCGCACGGGCGCTCGCGGCGTATCACCGCGGCGACCACGACGATGCGGCAGCGCAGTTCCGGCTCGCGCTGGCGCAGTGGAGTGGCGACGCGCTCGACGGGCTGCCCGAATCGAGCTTCACCGATGCGTTCATCGTGCATGTCAGCGAGGAACGCAGGCAGGTCGTGGAGGCGCGGCTGGATCTGGATCTCGCCGCTGGGCGGGCAAGCGAGATCCTCGGCGAACTGCGGGTGCTGGCCGCCCGGCATCCCCTGCGAGAATCGTTGTGGCTGCAGTTGATCACCGCGCTCTATCTGTCGGAACGGCACGCCGAAGCCTTGGACGCGTGCCGCACGCTGCGGCGGGCGCTGCGCGAGTCCGGGATGGATCCCGGCGCCCGGCTCGCGGAGCTCGAACAGCGGATACTGCGGGGTGAACCGGTACGGCACGAGCCTCGGATTCGACTGCGCCCCGGCGTCGGCGGCGAGGATCCGACGCTGCTCGAGACGCTGGGCCACTATCTGCTCTACGTCGATGACGGGCGACGGTTCGAGGTGCGGGGCCCGCTGACCATCGGCCGCAGCATCGACAATGACGTCCGGCTCGCGGACGCCAAGACCAGCCGATACCACGCGCGGCTCGCACCCGACGGCGACGAATTGCGCATCGAGGACCTCGATTCCGCCAATGGCGTCTACGTCAACGACACCCGCATCCGCGGTCCGGTCCGGCTGACGACGGGCGACCGGCTCCGCATCGGATCGATGACCCTGCAGGTCCGGCGGCCGCTCGGCTGAACCGGGAGCGTTTCCTTGCCGGATCGTTGGCGGGCGTTCCTACCGTCCTCCTATCCGGCGGTTTCCTCCGAAACCGCTGGCGGACACCACTCTTGGAGGACACCATGACCACACACCGCCGTACCGGCCTGACCCGTCTGATCGCCGCGGGCGCGATCGCCTTCGCCGCCGCCACCGGCGTTCTCGCCGCCCCGGCGCAGGCGAATCCCACCCACGCTTCCTCGATCAACGAATGCCTGGTCTTCCGCCCGCCCCTGAGAACGGGCGTCGCCAATCAGGCCCAATGCGTGGCCGCGCTCCAATCGTTCCTCCGTTTCAATTACGGCAATGGAAACCTCACTGTCGACGGCAGATTCGGCGCCCAGACCAAATCCGCAGTCATCAACTTTCAGCGCGCGGCGGGGCTGACCGCTGACGGCGTCGTCGGGGCACACACCTGGCAGGCCGTCGCCAATGACTGCGGCTGGCGCGGCGACTGCGACTACAAGTACCCGTATGCCCTGCCCGCCTAGCGCTAGCCCACGGGGTTCAGTTCTTGGGGCCGCGCAGGCGGGCCCACACCACCTCGCGGTTGACCGCGGCCACGGCGGTGAGGGGGATGCTCTCGGGGCAGACCTGGGAGCATTCGCCGTAGCTGGAGCAGGGGCCGAATTCCTCTTCCATCTGCCCGATCAGGTTGCGGGCGCGGCGGCCGCGTTCCTGGCGGCCGCGGGTCACGGTGCCCAGATGCAGGAGTTTGGCTCCCGCGTACAGGTGGGCCGCGCCGTTAGGGCAGGCGGCGACGCAGGCGCCGCAGCCGATGCAGGCCGCGAAATCCAGGGCGTACTCGGCGTCGTCGTGCGGGAGGGGTTCGGTGTCGGCGTCGGCGGCGGTGCCGGCGTCGACGGCGATGTGGCCGCCCGCCTTGATCAGGCGGTCCAGGGCGGAGCGGTCGACGACCAGGTCGCGGATCACCGGGTAGGCGGCCGAGCGCAGGGGTTCGATGCGGATGCGCGCGCCGTCGGTGAACGACCGCACGTGCTGACGGCACGACGGGGTGTTGGCGACAGGGCCGTGCGGGCGGCCGTCGACGGTGATTCCGCATGAGCCGCAGACGCCCTCGCGGCAGTCGGAGTCGAAGGCGACCGGGTCGCGCCCCTCGGCGACCAGTTGGTCGTTGAGCCGATCGAGCAATTCGAGCAGCGACATCTCCGGGGCGGCATCCTCGACGACGTATTCCTGGTAGCCCCCGGCCGCGGAAGTCTCGGCCTGCCGCCAGATCTCCAGCGTCAGCCTCATTTGTAGTTCCTCGTCTGTAGCGGGACAGTGGAGAACGTCAGCGGTTCGTCGTGGCGCACCTGCGGGCCCTCGGGGCGGTACTCCCAGGCGGAGACGAACGCCCAGTCCGCGTCGTCGCGCTGGGCCTCACCGTCGGGAGTCTGGTGCTCGACGCGGAAATGCGCGCCGCAGGACTCGTCGCGGTCGAGTGCGTCGATGCACATGAGCCGGGCCAGGCCCAGGAAATCGGCTACCCGCCCGGCCTTTTCGAGTTCCTGGTTGAGTTGTTCGCCGGTGCCGGCGACCCGGAGGTCGGTCCAGAACTCGGCGGTCAGCTTGTCGATCGCGCCGATGGTGTCCGCCAGTCCCTGCGCGGAGCGGGAGACACCGCAACCGGCGTACAGCAGCTCGCCGAGCCTGCGGTGGAAGCGGTCGGGGCCTTGGTTGCCGCCGATCGCGAGCAGGGATTCGACGCGGCCGCTCACCTCGCTCAGCGTCGTGGTCACTGCGGGAGCGTCGGCCGCGAGCGGTGTGGTGCCCAGCAGACCGGCCAGGTAGTTCGGCACCGTGTAGGGCAGCGTGAACCAGCCGTCGACGCAGGCCGAGAGCAGGGAGTTCGCGCCCAGGCGATTCGCGCCGTGGTAGCCCCAGCCCGCCTCGCCCGCCACGAAAAGGCCGGGGACGGAGGTCATCTGGTCGAAGTCGGCCCAGAGGCCGCCCATCGAGAAGTGCGCGCCGGGTGCGATCCGCATGGGCGTGAGGTAGGGGTCCTCGCCGGTGGCGTCGCGGTACATCGAGAAGAGGTTGCCGTAGCGTTCGGCGATGGTGTCTCGGCCCAGGCGGGCCAGTGCGTCCCGGAAGTCAAGGTACACACTGTTTTTCAGCGGGCCGACGCCGTGACCGGAGTCGATCTGGGTGCGCGCGGCCCGCGAGGAGACGTCGCGCGGGGACAGGTTCCCGTACGACGGGTACATCCGTTCGAGGTAGTAGTCGCGCTCGCTGTCGGGAATCGTATTGGGGTCGCGGTCATCACCGGCGCGTTTGGGGACCCAGATGCGGCCGTCGTTGCGCAGCGACTCGCTCATCAGGATGGTCTTGGACTGCCATTCCGAGTTCACCGGCAGGGCGGTCGGATGGAATTGGATGAAGGCGGGCGAGGCGAACAGCGCGCCGCGCATATGCGCGCGCCAGGTCGCGGTGGCGTTGGAATTGCGTGCCAGCGTGGACTTGTAGAAGACATTGCCGTAGCCGCCGGTCGCCAGCACCACGGCGTGGCCGGTGGTGGCGGTGACCTCGCCGGTGACCAGGTCGCGGGTGATGATGCCCTGGGCGCGGCCGTCTTCGACGATGAGGTCGAGCATCTCGCTGCGGGTGTGCAGGTTCACCGTGCCCGCGTGCACCTGGCGCAGCAGGGCTTGGCTGGCGGCGACCTGCAGCTGCTGCCCGGTCTGCCCGCGCGTGTAGTAGGTGCGCGAAACCTGAACGCCGCCAAAGGATCTGGTTGCCAGGCTGCCGCCGTATTCGCGGGCGAAGGGCGCGCCGATGGCGTTCATGTGGTCGATCACACGCGTCGACTCCCGCGCCAGGCGGAAGCAATCCGCCTCGCGGGCACGGAAATCGCCGCCCTTCACGGTGTCCTTGACGAAGCGTTCGATGCTGTCGTTGTCGACCTTGCGGGCGCGGGCGGCATTGATGCCGCCCTGCGCGGCGACGCTGTGCGCGCGGCGCGGTGCGTCGTGGAAGGTGAAACTCTCGACGTGGTAACCGAGTTCGCCCAGCGCGGCCGCGCAACCCGCCCCGGCCAGCCCGGTGCCGACCACGATCACGGTGAACTTGCGCCGGTTCAGCGGGCTGACGAGCTTGTAGTCCAGGCACCGGCGCTGCCAGGCGTCGGCCGGATCGCCCTCGGGGACGCCACCGGATATCGGCGTTCCGATCGTGCGCAGCCCGGCCAGCGGATCGATCGTCATGACACCACCCCTGTCCACACCGCGATCGGAATCGTCATATTGCCGACCATCACCGCCAGCGCCAGCACCCCGCCGATCGCCACGCACACCTGCCGCAACCGCTGCCCGGTGATGCCCAGGTCATTGACCGCGGTCCACAGCCCGTGCATCAGATGCGCGCCGAGCACCGCCATGGCCAGCAGATAGAACGCACCCACCGCGGGCCGCTCGAAGCTGGCGATCAGATTGTCGTAGGCATAGCTGGTGGTCCGGGTCGCATCCTCGAACGAGTCACTCGCGAACGGCCGCGCCCCCACCGTCAGGTCGAGGATGTGAAAAATGATGAACAGCAACAACACCAGCCCGCTCACCAGCATGGTCCGAGCCGTGAACGACCGCAGCCCGAGCCCCTTGCGCCGAAACCGCCCCCGCGCCCGATGCGCCCGCCCCGTCAACAGCACCGCCGACCCGACATGCGCGATCAGGCAACTCGCCAGCACCACCCGGAAAATCCACAACATGCCCTCATAGGGCAAGAACGGCTCGAACAACGTCCGCAGCCAATGCGCATACTCGTCGAAATGCTCGGCCCCCAGATACACCTTCAAATTGCCGATCATGTGCACCAGCACGAACAGGGCGAAAACAACCCCCGTAACAGCCATAACCAACTTCAACGTCACCGACGAGGGCCTTACTCGCCAGGCCCACTGCGCCCGCGCCACCACCGGCCCCCGCACAACCTCATGCCCCCCGTCAGCAATCTCAACCTTCTCGGCAGTAGGCGTCATCGCTAGGGACCTCCTCGAGCCGAGAACCTACCGACCCTAACCCTCCATTCGGCAAACCACTCGCAAACATCTACAAGATCGTTACCGCTGGACCCGGTCGAACGTCCAGTCGCCTTTGGTGGGTGGTCGGGCTAGTGTGCTTGCGCCCAAACGATCAATTGAGGAGTACTTCATGAAGTTCACGGTGCGGAACCGGGCCGCTCTGTTGCTGGTGGCCATCGCGGGCGTCGCGGGTTTCGCGGTTCCCGCAGCCGCTCCGGCGGTTGCCGATGTGCCCGACCAGGTTTGCCTGTATGACCCGGTTACCGGGGATGAGCACGTCAAGACGCCGGGTGAGGCGTGTGCGGGGCATGCGGCGGGTGAAGCGGGTAACTGGTCTTGTCCGATCATCCCGGGCTATGTTCTCGTCTCGGCCGATGCCGATGAGATTTACATCGACTGCGATTACAACCCCGCGTAGCGAGATCCTGGGTTCACGCCTCGGGGAGTGACCGTGAACCGGAACGGATTTCGGACGATGACGTAGACGAGGCGAAGCCGCAGGGATTACCTGCGGCTTCGTTGTCGTGGGGTCCGGGTCAGTGGGCGGCGAGGGCGTCGAGGATCAGGGGGCGGGCGGTGCGGAGGGCCTCTTGCCAGTAGGGCCAGGTGTGGGTGCCGGGGCCGATGTCCACTCGGGCGGGGATTCCCAAGGTGGCCAGGCGGGTTCGGAGGATTTGGGTGGCGGTTTGGGTCATGGCTTCGAGGGCCATGGCGTTGACCGTGTTGCCTACGGTGTTGGAGAGGTCGGCGGTGGTGGGGACGCCGTTGCCGCTCCAGATGTACATGGGGAGGCCGCGCAGGAGTTCGGCTTGGACGGTGGCGTCGTTGCGGGTCCAGGCGGGGTTGGTGATGGGGCCCCACATGTCGTCGAGGTTGAAGTTGCCCTCGTCGCGCATGGCGGCGCGCATGCCCTCGTTCCACAGCGGGAAGGTGGGGTTCACGTAGCCGGAGAAGGAACCGGCGAAGCGAAATTGGTCGCGGTGGTGGGCGGCCAGGGTGAGGGCGGCGTTGCCGCCCATGGAGGGGCCGACGATGGCGTTGTTGGTGCGCGAGACGCCGTATCCGGCAAGGAAGTTGGGGAGTTCCTCGGTGAGGAAGGTTTCCCAGCGGTAGGTGACGGTCTGGCCGTTGGTGCTGCTGGGGCGCAGCCAGTCGGTGTAGAAGCTGGAGTGGCCGCCGACCGGGAACACCAGAGTGACGTCGTCGCCGACGAATTGGCGCAGGGCGTCGGTGTCGGAGGTCCACTGGCTGTGGTCGCCTGGAGCGCGCAATCCGTCGAGCAGGTACAGGGCCGAGCTGCCGCCGCGGGCGGCCCACTGCACCTGCACCTTGATCGGCCCCATGCTGGAGGGCACCCACAGTTCCTGATATCCGCCCGAGGGTGCGGCCGCGGCCGGACCGGTGCCGACCGTGGCTTGTGCCGCTCCCACCCCCGACACCAGCGCGGCCGCCGCCGCGACAGTGGCGAATCGCCGCAACACCCCGCGAAACGTCCGGTGTCCCTTGGATCGCTCTACGCCCATCATTCGCACCCCTCCCGACGGATTTCCGGAGATCTACCTTATCTCAGCCGGAAATCCACTGCGCCCCAATCAAATCAGCTGCTCAACCCCCGGCGGGCCAACAGCGGCTCGATCTCCGGCGCGCGTCCGCGGAAGGCGGCGAAGGCTTCCATCGGGTCGACCGACCCGCCGCGCGAGAGCAGTTCGCCGCGGAACCGGTCGCCCTTGGCGCGGATCGACTCCTCACCCTCGTCGAACCATTGCACGGTATCGGCGTCGAGCACCTCGCTCCAGATGTAGGAGTAGTACCCGGCCGCATAACCGCCCGCAAAGATGTGCGCGAAATAGCCGGTCCGATACCGCGGCGGGATGGCGGCCAGGGCGACACCGGCCTTGCGCAGCGCTTCGTCCTCGAACGCCTCGGCATCGGTGTCGGCCTCCGCCTCGGCGCGGGTGCGACGATGCCAGGCCCAGTCCAGCAATGCCGCCGCGAGATATTCGACCGTGCGGAAACCCTCACCGAACTGTTCCGCCGCGACCATGCGCTCGACCAGTTCGGCGGGCATCGGCTCGCCGGTCTCGATGTGACGGGCGTAGTTGGCGAGCACTTCCGGACGCGCCATCCACATCTCGTTGACCTGGGACGGGAATTCCACGAAGTCGCGCGGCACGGCGGTGCCGGAGAAGAACGGGTACACCACATCCGAGAACAGCCCGTGCAGCGCGTGCCCGAACTCGTGGAAGAGGGTGCGGACATTGTCCCAGGTCAGCAGGGCCGGTTCGCCCTCGGCCGGTTTCACGATATTGAGGTTGTTCACCACGACGGGCCGCTGCCCCAGCAGTTTCGACTGGCGGACCAGCGAGTTCATCCACGCCCCACCGCGCTTGGACGGACGCTTGAAGAAGTCGCCGAGGAACAGGCCCAGCGCGCTGCCGTCGGCGTCGAACACCTCGAAGACCCGCACCTCCGGGTGATAGCCGGTCAGATCCGTGCGCTCGCGGAAGGTGAGCCCGTAAACCAGTCCGGCCGCGTGGAATACGCCGTCCCACAGCACCCGCTCCAATTCGAGGTACGGGCGCAGCACCTCGCCGTCCACCGAGAACTGTTCGGCCCGCAGCTTTTCCGACCAGAATTGCCAATCCCAGGACCGCAGTTCGGCCTCCGGATCCGAGGCACGCAGGGCGGCGGTGAGCTCGGCCGCCTCCCGCTCGGCATTGGCGACCGCGGGCGGCACCAGGCGAGCGAGCATATCCTCCACCGCCTCAACGGTTTTCGCGGTCTGATCGGCCACCGCGTAGGAGGCGTGATCCGAATAGCCCAGCAGCTCCGCCCGTTCGGCGCGCAGCGCGGTCATCCGAGCGCCGAGGGCGGCATTGTCGCCGTTCGCGCCGAACCCGCGCCCCAGCGACGCCGCCATCATCCGTTCCCGCACCGCCCGGTTTTCCAGTTCGGCCAATACGGGCTGGTTGGAGACGTTCTGCAGGCTCAGCGCCCACTTGCCGGGATGTCCGAGGGCTGCGGCGTTCTCCGCCGCCGCGGTCACCGCCGCCGGAGTGAGCCCGGCGAGTTCGTCCTCGCTGTCGAGGATCAGGGTCGCCGCGTTCGTGGCCGTCAGATTTTCCTGACCGAATTCCGTTGACGCCGTGGCGAGTTCCGCATTGAGCTCGCGCAACCGAGCCTGCTGCGCCGCGTCCAGCCGCGCACCGGCACGCACGAAGCGCAGGTGGTAACGCTCGAGCAGCCGCGTCTGCTCGGCATCCAACCCGAGTTCGGCCCGGCGCTCGTACAGCGCGTCGATCCGCCCGAACAGCACCGGATCCAGATGAATGGCATCCGAGTGCGCGGCCAGCCGCGGCGAGACCTCCGCCTCGATCTCCTGGATCCGCTCGTTCGTGTCCGAGGACACCAGGTTGAAGAACACCAGCGAGACCCGTGTCAGAATTTCACCCGACCGCTCCAGCGCCGCAATGGTATTCGCGAAGGTCGGGGCCTCGTCCAGCGCGTCGATCGCGGCGATCTCGGCCAGCTGCTCCGCCATCCCCCGCTCGAAGGCGGGCAGATAGTGCTCTTCGCTGATCTCCGCGAACGGCGGCAGCTCATAGGGCAGCGCGCTGCGCTCGAAGAACGGGTTGCTCGTCATACCCGCCACCTTATTCCGGCAGGTGGCACGATCATGGAATGAGTACGGACTACTTCGATCTCGGCGCATATTCGAGGACCGTCACGACCTCCTCGCCCGAGGCCCGGCTGTGGTTCGATCGGGGGCTGATCTGGACCTACGCCTTCAACCACGAGGAGGCCGTGCACTGTTTCCGGCGGGCGCTGGAGGCGGATCCGGACTGCGGGCTCGCCTACTGGGGCCTGGCCTTCGCGCTGGGACCCAACTACAACAAGCCGTGGGAGTTCTTCGACGAGGAGGAACTCGCCACCACGGTGGTCGCCGCCCACGAAGCGGCGCGGCGGGCCCTCGCCCTGACCGCCGCCGCTACACCGGTCGAACGCGCGCTCGCCGAGGCCCTCCGCGCCCGATATCCGCGGGCCGCCGCCGAGGGCGATCAGGAGAGCTGGAACCGGGACTACGCCGATGCGATGCGCACCGCCTACCAGCGATTCCCGGACGATCTCGACGTCGCCGCGCTGTACGCCGACGCGCTGATGAACCTGAGCCCCTGGGCCCTGTGGGACCAGCGCACCGGCGAACCCGCGGCCGGGGCGTTCACGCTGGAGGCCAAGGCGGTGCTGGACCGGGCGCTGCGCGGCGAGGCGGGACGCGCACACCCGGGCATCCTGCACCTCTACATCCATCTGATGGAGATGTCCCCGACCCCGGAATCGGCTCTGACAGTGGCGGATCGGCTGCGCGATCTGGTGCCCGACGCCGGGCATCTGCGGCACATGCCCTCGCATCTGGATGTGCTGTGCGGCGACTACCGCAGCGTGGTGGCCGCCAACTCCGCCGCCATCGCCGCGGACGAGAAGTTCGTGCGGCACGCGGGCGCGCTCAATTTCTACACGCTCTACCGGGCGCACAACTACCACTTCAAGATCTACGGCGCGATGTTCCTGGGACAGTTCGCGACCGCGCTGGAAACCGCTGCGCAGCTGGAGGATTCCCTCTCCGAGGAACTGCTCCGGATGCCGTCCCCGCCCATGGCCGATTGGCTGGAGAGCTTCGTGGGCATGCGGGTCCACGTGCTCATCCGCTTCGGCCGCTGGGACGAGATCATCGCCCTGGAACTGCCGAAGGATCCTGAGTTGTACTGCGTGACGACCGCGTTGCTGCACTACGGCAAGGGTGTCGCCTATTCCGCCACCGGCCGGATCGACGAGGCGCAGCGCGAGCGAGAACTGTTCCACGCCGCCGTGGCACGGGTGCCCGAGTCCAGAACCCTGTTCAACAACACCTGCCGAGATATCCTCGCCATCGCCGCCGCCATGCTGGACGGCGAACTGCTCTATCGAAAAGGCGATTACGACAAGGCATTCGAAGCCCTGCGCCATTCCGTCGAACTCGATGACACGCTGCCCTACGACGAGCCCTGGGGCTGGATGCAACCGGCCCGCCACGCCCTGGGCGCACTGCTGCTGGAGCAGGGCCGGATCGCCGAAGCCGAGGCCGTCTACCGCGCCGACCTGGGCCTGGATCACACGCTGCCCCGCGCCTGCCAGCATCCGGGCAATGTGTGGGCCCTGCACGGCTACCACGAATGCCTGCTGCGGCTGAATAAAACCGAGGCGGCCGCGATCATCGCACAACAGTTGAAACTGGCTACCGCTGTGGCGGATGTGACGATCCAAGCCTCATGTTTCTGCCGCATTCCGACGACCGATCACCCCGACGAGCATTGCTGCCACTAGCAGGACTGTCTGGGCCAATTACCTTGGGCTACAACGGCCGATGCGGCGGCACAATAGGTGATGGCCTGCTGCAAATCAATAGCAAGTCGAAATGGAATACTGCACAAAAGTTCCCCAGCGTCCGTATCTACCCCCAGGTAAGCTACCGGCTAGTAGTCGTTTAGGTTACGTCCAGCGTGGGCTCGATGGACGGCCCGACAGGCAGGTCGGGCGCAGCAAGGCAGGGTGAGGTGCAAGTGTTGATCGGCCGGTCGAGGTTGTCATTCGCCATGCGGCGCGGCGTGATATCGCTGAGCCGCACCGGACCGGATTCGAATGTCGTTGTGCGCGAACCGTTGTGGGGCATCGGTTCGTAGCAATCTCGCGGGATGCGATCCCGCACACCACTTCTCGGGGGGATCCGCGTTACCGAGGAGACTTCATGTCTGACATTGCCACCGCCGTGCATTTCCCAGCGGAATGCCCGCACGTCCGGCGTCACCACGATCCCGGCTGCTTAAGCCTCCCGCCCGGTCGGGCAACCTCGAAAAATCTCTAAAGCTCTTCGTGTAGTACACATTTCACACCCGCGCGGCGTCGACGCGCGCAGGTGCGTGCTCGTCGTGAGGAAGGTTCTCGAGTGGTGACTCGATCAGATTTCCCCGTAGCTGTCGTAGGAATGGCGTGCCGGCTGCCGGGGGTTGCTGATCTCGACGAATTCTGGCGGCTGCTCGCCGAGGGACGCGATACCGTCGGCGCCGCCCCGGCGGCGCGCGCGAATCTCAGCGAGCGCGCGAGTTTCCTCGATACGGTGAGCGATTTCGACGCGGAGTTCTTCGGCATCGCCCCCAATGAGGCCCGCTCGATCGATCCGCAGCAATTGCTCGCATTGGAGCTGAGCTGGGAAGCCCTCGAGGACGCGGGGCTGGCCGAGGCGGCACGCGAATCGCGCCGGGGCGGGGTATTTCTCGGCTGTACCGGCGGTGACTTCGCCGAACTCGTCACGGCAGCCGAGGGGCCCGGCATTACGCGCCACTCGCTGTGGGGTGCGACGCGCGGCATCATCGCCAACCGGGTCTCCAACTATTTCGGCTTCACCGGCCCGAGCCTCCTGGTCGACAGCGCTCAGGCATCCTCGCTGGTCGCGGTGCATCTGGCATGCGAGAGCCTGCGGGCGGGCGAGACCGATATCGCGCTGGCCGGTGGCGTCAATCTGATCCTCTCGCCGACCAGTGGTGAACGGATCGAACAGTTCGGCGCGCATTCGGCGCAGGGGCGGTGCTTCACCTTCGACTCGCGCGCGGACGGATTCGTGCGCGGCGAGGGCGGCGGCGTGATCGTGCTGAAGCCGCTGGCCCGGGCGATCGAGGACGGCGACCGGATTCACGCCGTGATCCGCGGCAGCGCGGTTACCACCGGCAATGAGCGGCGGGTGTTGAGTGCGCCGAGCCGCGACGCCCAGGTCGATGCGATTCGCTTCGCGCTAGAGGCGGCCGATGTGCCCGCCGATTCCGTGCAGTACGTCGAATTGCACGGCACGGGAACCCCGGCGGGCGATCCGATCGAGGCCGCCGCGCTCGGCGCGACCTACGGCTCGGATCGGAATTCACCGCTGGCGGTGGGGTCGGTCAAGACGAATGTCGGCCATCTCGAGGGCGCGGCCGGGATCATCGGCCTCATCAAGACCGCCTTGTGTCTGCGGCATCGCGAACTCGTGGCCAGTCTCAACTTCGAGCGGCCCAATCCGGCGATTCCCCTGGATGATCTGCGCTTGCGTGTGGTCAGCGAACCCGAGCAGTGGGCTGCGAACACGATCCGGCGGGCGGGTGTCTCCGCGTTCGGCATGGGTGGTTCGAACGTTCACCTGATCCTCGATGAGGCTCCGATCGCGGACATCGCGACCACCGTTGGGCCAGATGACCTCGACGAGGTGCCGATCGTGCTCTCCGCGCGCGCTGCGGACGGTCTTCGCGCGCAGGCGAGTCGGCTGCGTGACTGGCTGGTGCGCCACCCGGAATTCTCCCTTGCCGACATCGCGTATTCACTGCTCACCGCCCGCGCCCACATGCCTTGGCGAGCAACCTTTTCCGTATCGAGCCGCGAGCAGCTGCTGGACGAGCTGGGAACGCTCGCCGAGCACGGCGGCGGCTCGGACCGCACCGGACAACCGGTGGATTCGACGGCCCCTGCGACAGGTGTCCGGGTAGACCTGCCGCCGTACGCATTTCGCCGCCGGGAGCACTCCGCGGATCTCGAGTCCGTCCAGTCTCCCCCGGTATCGCCCAGCGCGCTGGGGAACCACCTGCAAGCGATGCCCGAATTCCAGCGCCGCGCAGCGGTTCTCGCCGTGGTCCGGGAGCAGGCCGCCGCGGTGCTCGGATACGAATCGGCCGGGTCCATTCGCGACGACCTGCCGTTCACCGATCTCGGGTTCGACTCGCTCAGCGGCGTGGAACTGCAGAAGCGCCTGACCCTCGCGACGGGTGTGGAATTGCCGCCCTCGCTCATCTTCGATCACCCCACGGCCGCCGCGGTGGCCGACCTGCTGAGATCACGCGTCACCGCGGCCGGTGAGAAGCGCGGCCGGGTCACCCGGCGCACCTCGACGGACGAGCCGATCGCGATCGTCGGTATGGGTGCGCGGTTCCCGGGCGGTATCTCGTCCGCCGAGGAGCTGTGGGAGCTGGTCGCGGCGGAACGCGACGCGATCGGCGACTTTCCCACCGATCGCGGCTGGGATCTCGATCGCCTCTACGATCCCGACGCCGACAAGGCGGGCACCGTTTACACGCGCAGAGGTGGATTCCTCAGCGACGCAGGCGATTTCGATCCTGCCTTCTTCGGGATCAGCCCGCGCGAGGCCCTCGCGATGGACCCGCAGCAGCGGGTGTTCCTCGAAACCGCGTGGGAAGCCCTCGAAGACGCCGGGATCGACCCGACCACGCTGCGCGGCAGTGACACCGGCGTCTTCGTGGGAGCCTGCGCGTCGGGCTATTCCGGCCTTGTCACCGGCGAGCTGGAGGGCTTCCGGCTGACCGGCACCTCGCACAGCGTCATCTCGGGGCGGCTCGCCTACGTCCTCGGCCTGGAGGGCCCCGCGGTGACGGTGGACACCGCGTGCTCCTCGTCGCTGGTGGCGCTGCACTCGGCGTGCCAGGCCCTGCGCCGGGGCGAGAGCTCGCTGGTGATCGCCGGAGGCGTGACCATCGCCGCGACGCCCGACCTGTATGTCGACTTCTCCCGGCAGCGCGGGCTGTCGCGCGACGGCCGCTGCAAGGCATTCTCCGCCGCCGCCGACGGTGTGGGCTGGTCCGAAGGATCGGGTGTCCTCGTTCTGGAGCGGCTCTCCGACGCCCGCCGACTCGGACACAATGTCCTTGCGGTAGTGCGTGGTAGCGCGGTCAACCAGGACGGTGCGAGCAACGGTCTCACCGCGCCCAACGGTCCCTCGCAGCAACGTGTGATCGAGCAGGCCCTCGCCGACGCCGGAATCGCGGCGGCCGATGTGGATGCCGTCGAGGCGCACGGCACCGGCACGCGACTCGGCGATCCGATCGAGGCGCAGGCGCTGATCGCGGTCTACGGACAGGATCGCGGCGACCGGGAACCCCTCCGGATCGGTTCGCTCAAATCGAATATCGGCCATACGGTCGCCGCCGCCGGTGTCGCAGGTGTGATCAAGACCGTCCAATCGATGCGGTACGGACGACTGCCGCGCACCCTGCACGCGGAAACGCCTTCCCCCCATGTGGATTGGAGCGCGGGCGCGGTACGGCTGCTGACCGAGGCCGAACCGTGGGAGCGCGGGGATCGGCCGCGCCGGGCGGGGGTGTCGTCGTTCGGGATCAGCGGAACGAACGCCCATGTGATTCTCGAGGAAGCGCCTGTCGAAGCGGCGACATCGGATGTGCCGCAGGATGATTCAGCCCTCCCGAACCAGACCGCGATGCCGCTGGTCATCTCGGGTAAGGGCGAGGCGGCGCTGCGCGCGCAGGCCGCCCGCTTGCGGACGTGGTTGTCGGAACGTCCGCAGCTGGATGCCGCCGAGGTGGCCGCTGCCCTGACTTCGACTCGGGCACAACTCGATTCGCGCGCCGTGGTGTTCGGACGCGACCGCGACGAGCTGCTCGAACGGTTGCACACCCTTGCCGAGGCGGGCGATGGCGCCGACATCGTCACCGGAAACCTCGTCGCGGGCCAGACCGCGTTTCTGTTCACCGGACAGGGTGCCCAGCGAATCGGCATGGGCGCCGACCTCTACAACGCCTTCCCCGCCTTCGCGACCGCGCTGGACGAGGTGTGCGCGCACTTCGATCCGCTTCTCGGACAATCACTGCGCGAGGTGATGTTCACCGATGCCAACGGCGTGCTCGATCGCACCGAATGGACGCAACCGGCGCTGTTCGCCTTCGAAGTCGCGGTGTACCGGCTGTTGGAATCGTTCGGTACGGCACCGGATGTCCTCGCGGGCCACTCCATCGGCGAACTGTCGGCCGCCCACGTGGCCGGAGTGCTGTCGCTACCCGACGCCTGCGCACTGGTGGCGGCCCGAGGCCGGTTGATGGGCGAACTCCCCGAGGGCGGAGCGATGCTCGCCATCGCCGTCGACGAGGCCCGCGCGAACGGCATCGTCGCCGGATTCGACGGGCGCCTCTCGCTCGCCGCGATCAATGGCCCGGCCGCGACGGTGCTTTCCGGTGACTCCGACGCAATCGATGCCGTCGAACGGGATCTGGCTACCGAGGGCATCCAGACCACCCGGCTGCGCGTCAGCCACGCTTTCCATTCGGCGCGACTGGATCCGATGCTGGAGGAATTCCGCACGATCGCGGACAGCCTCACCTACAGCCCGCCCCGGATCCCGATCGTTTCCACCGTCGCCCCGGACCTCGTGGGCGAGACCATCGCCACCCCCGACTACTGGGTGCAGCAGGTGCGCGACACCGTCCGCTTCGCACCCGCGGTCGCGGCCCTGGTCACGAGCGGCGTCCGGCGATTCGTCGAAGTCGGACCGGATGCCATTCTCAGCGCGGCCACCAACCGCTGCCTGGCAACCGACCCGGCCACCGAGGCGTCGACCGCGGTCGTGGCCACCTCCCGACGATCGAATGATCAAGTACCGCAGCTACTCTCCGCGCTGGCACAGCTCCACGTCACCGGCGATCCGGTCGACTGGCGCCCCCTGCTGCCCGCTACCGAGCGACGAATCCCGTTGCCGACCTATGCCTTCCAGCATCAGCGGTTCTGGCTGCGGCCTAGCCCCGTCGCCACGTCCGGCACATCGGGGCATCCGATCCTGACCGATGTCGTCGGTATCGCGGGCACCGATGAGTGGTTGTTCACCGGTCGACTATCCCTGCGCGAACACCCGTGGATCAACGACCATGCGGCAAATGGTGTTGTGGTCGTGCCGAGTGCGGTCCTGGTGGAATTCCTGCTCATCGCGGGCCAACGGATCGGCTGCGACGTGCTCGACGAGCTCACGCTGCAGGTTCCGATCGTGCCCGCCGACGACGATGAGATCGAACTCCAGGTCACTGTCCGGGCCCCCGAGTCCGGACGTCGGCCTTTCGACTTCTACTTCCGGAAATCGGCCGATGCCCCCTGGGTGCTGAACGCGTCTGGTGCACTCGCACAAGAACATCCGGTCGACTCGGGCGCATTGCGGCTGCTCGGCCAGGCATGGCCGCCCGCCGACGCGGAAGCGCTCGACGCGGCGCGTATTCCTAGCCTGATGACCGAGGGCTCCGGGCTCGAATACGGCCCGGCGTTCGGCGGCGTACATGCCGTATGGCGACAGGGAGACGCGGTCTTCTCCGAGATCACCCTGCGCACGGAGGTAGACGGCGCCGCAAGCACTTTCGGTCTTCACCCGACGCTCGTGGATATGACCGTGCATGCCGGTCTCGCCGAGTTGCTGTGGCGTGGACAGGACCACGATCCTGCCTCCGGGAAGCTGCTCTTCCGCTGGGGCGGCGCACGATTCCACCGGCCGATGACCGACGGTTCGGCACGGCTGACGTCACTTCGAGTCGCCGCCGTCGCAACCGGTCCGGAGACCATCTCCGTCGCCGCCATCGATTCCGCCGGCCAGCCGATCATTTCGGTGGATGCCGTGGTCATGCGCCCGTATGACGTGCGGCGATTCTTCGAGGGCCTCTCCGAGGACACGGCCGACCTGTATCGGGTGCGCTGGGAGCGCGCGGGTGGCGAGATCATCGGCGACCCGGAGCTGATTCCGACCGCTGTGGAATACCGTCCGGAGATCCCGAGCGGCGAACCGGCCGATATCCATTCGGCCACTCGGCTGGCCGTGAACGAGACACTCGCCCAGCTGAATTCGTGGCTGAGTGGCGACCGATCCAATGCCCGACTGGTCGTCATCACCACCGGCGGGGTGGGAGTGGCCGAGGAAACCCCCGATCCCGTCGCATCGGCGGTGTGGGGTGTGGTGCGCACCGCGCAGACGGAGAATCCGGATCGCTTCGTCCTCGTCGACGAGGACCCGGCGGCACCGCTGGATGCCGAAACGCTCGCCGCCGCATTGCGCACGGAGGAGCCTCAGGTCGCGATCCGCGGCTCCGAGGTGCTCGTGCCGCGACTGGTTCGCGCCGAGACGGTCAGCACCGACGTCGAGGCCACCCCGTTCGGCGCCGGTACGGTGCTGATCACCGGTGGCACAGGTGGATTGGGTGCGCTGTTCGCCCGACACCTCGTCACCGAATACGGCGTCCGGGACCTGGCGCTGACCTCCCGCCGCGGCCCCGATGCACCCGATGCGGCGGCCCTGGTCGAGGAATTGGCGGCTCTGGGGGCCCAGGCTCGGATCATCGCCTGCGACGTTGCCGACCGTGAATCGGTACGACAACTGGTGAGAGGTCTGACCAATACCGAGCAGACCGCCGGTCTCAGTGCGGTGATACACGCCGCGGGTGTCCTCGACGACGGCACCATCGGCTCCCTGACCGCCGAGCAGGTCGATCGGGTCTTGGCGCCGAAGGTCGCGGGCGCGTGGAATCTGCACGAGGCGACCGCGGGCATCGATCTCTCCGCGTTCGTGGTGTTCTCCTCCGTTGCCGGAGTGATCGGTTCGGCCGGACAGGGAAACTACGCCGCCGCGAACAGCTTCCTGGATGCGCTGGCCGAGCGGCGTCGGTCCGCCGGGCTTACCGCTACCTCCCTAGCGTGGGGACCATGGGGCGAAGCGGGCGGAATGACGGGCGAATTGGATCACGTCGCCGTCGCACGGTGGGATCGCCTCGGGCTCGGGCAGATCGAACGCGCGGAGGGACTGCGCCTGTTCGATGCCGCGCTCGCGCATCGTGCGGCACGCTTGGTTCCGCTGCGCTTCGATGCCACCGCGCTGCGTCGATCCGATGCTCGCGCACTGCCTTCGGTACTGCGAGGGTTCGGACGACGCCCCGCCGAAGTCGTGAAATCCGTTGGCACGGCGGTCGATACATTGGCCGCGCGACTGGCCGAGGCGGGGTCGGACCGTAGTGCCGACCTGACCCTGGAGACGGTCCGCACGCAGGTCGCCGCCGTCCTCGGACATGATTCCGGTGACTCGATCGATGCCGAGACGCCGTTCCGGGAACTGGGCCTCGATTCACTGGGCGGCGTGGAGTTGCGGAATCGGCTCGGCAAGGCGACCGGTCTGTCCTTGCCGTCCACTCTGGTCTTCGATTATCCGACGCCCGCGGCGGTGGCGAAGCTGGTCCAGTCGAGGGTCGCGCCGACGGCGACACCGGCTGCCAAGCCGCTGGCATCGAGCTCCGCGCGCACCGATGAGCCCATCGCGATCGTCGGCATGGCCTGCCGCTACCCAGGCGGTGCCGAATCCCCCGACGCGCTATGGGATCTGGTGTTCGCGGGAAGGGACGCCACGAGCGACTTCCCCGCCGACCGCGGCTGGGAGCTGGACCGGCTGATCAATCCGGACCCCGATCATCCGGGCACAACATATTCGGGTCGCGGCGGATTCATCACCGGCGCAGCCGAGTTCGACGCGGGCTTCTTCGGAATCGGACCCCGCGAGGCCGTCGCCATGGATCCGCAGCAGCGGTTGCTGCTCGAAGTGTCCTGGGAGGCCCTCGAACACGCTGGCATCGATCCGAACTCGTTGCGCGGCAGCGATACCGGTGTCTATTCGGGCGTGATGTACCAGGACTACGAATCGCTCACTCGCAACGCGGGTCCGGAAGTCGAGGGGTACGCGCTCACCGGATCGCTGGGCAGCGTGGTGTCGGGGCGTATCGGGTACGCGCTGGGGCTGGAAGGCCCCGCGCTGACAGTGGATACCGCGTGCTCGTCCTCGCTGGTGGCGCTGCATCTGGCGTGCCGTGCGCTGCGGGACGGCGAGAGTTCGCTGGCCCTGGTCGGCGGGGCCACGGTCATGGCCACGCCCGCGGTGTTCCTCGACTTCTCCCGGCAGCGCGGTCTCGCCTCGGACGGGCGCTGCAAGTCGTTCTCCGCGGCCGCCGACGGCGTGGCCTGGTCGGAGGGCGCGGCCATGCTGGTCGTCGAAAGGCTCTCGGACGCACAGCGACTCGGGCACACCGTGCTCGCGGTCATCCGGGGCAGTGCGGTCAATCAGGACGGCGCCAGCAATGGCCTGACCGCCCCCAATGGACCGGCCCAGGAGCGGGTGATCGCCGAGGCGCTGGCCGACGCCGGTCTGACACCCGCGGACGTGGACGCCGTCGAGGCGCACGGCACCGGAACCACCCTGGGCGACCCGATCGAGGCGCAAGCGCTGATCGCCACCTACGGACAGGCGCGCGGCGACCGGGAACCCTTGCGGATCGGCTCGCTCAAATCCAATATCGGGCATGCGCAGGCGGCCGCGGGCGTCGGCGGCATCATCAAGATGGTGCAGGCCATGCACCACCGCGTGCTGCCGCGCACCCTGCACGCGGAAGAGCTTTCACCGCATGTGGATTGGTCCGCCGGAGCCGTGCGGGTGCTCACCGATGCCGAGCCCTGGCCGGGTGGCGACCGGCCGCGCCGCGCCGGTGTCTCGTCCTTCGGCATCAGCGGGACGAACGCTCACGTCATTCTCGAGGAGCCGCCCACGGTTGCGGCCGAACCCATTGTCGCCCCGGTGAATCCGAACGTCTCCGCCCTGATGATCTCGGGGCGGTCCGAGGCGGCACTGCGCGATCAGGCGGATCGGTTGCGGCAGTGGATGATCGAACGCCCGGCACTCGCCGCGCGAGATGTCGCCGACGCCCTGGTCGGCACCCGGGCGCGACTGGACTGGCGCGGCGGTGTCATCGGCCGCGATCGTGACGAACTGCTCACCGGACTGGCGGCCCTCGCCGACGGACAGGCCACCACGACCGCCATTGCCGGCACGGCGACGCCGGGACGGCTGGCGTTCCTCTTCACCGGGCAGGGTGCGCAGCGCCGCGGCATGGGTGCCGGGCTCTACCGCGACTACCCGGTCTTCGCGAGCGCCCTCGACGAGGTGTGCGCCGAATTCGACGAACGTCTCGGCGGCTCGCTGCGCTCGGTCATGTTCGACGCACCCGAAGGCGGGCTGAACCGAACGGAATTCACCCAGCCCGCGCTGTTCGCCTTCGAAGTGGCGCTGTTCCGGCTGCTGGAGTCGTTCGGCGTCGTCCCGGACGTGGTGGCCGGACATTCCATCGGTGAGCTCGCCGCGGCGTATGTCGCGGGCGTGTGGTCACTGCCGGATGCGTGCGCGCTGGTGGCGGCGCGCGGACGGTTGATGGGCGGACTGCCCGAAGGCGGTGCGATGCTCGCCGTGGCCATCCCCGCGGAGCAAGCGGAAGCCGTGGTCGCCGACTACGCCGATCGCCTGTCGGTGGCCGCGATCAACGGGCCTGCCGCCGTGGTGCTTTCGGGCGATGAGGACGCCGTCGGCGAGGTCGAGCAACTGTTCGACCAGCGCGGTGTCCGGACCAGCCGGCTCCGGGTCAGCCACGCGTTCCATTCGGCGCGCATGGATCCGATGCTGGACGAATTCCGCACTGTCGCAGCAGGACTGACCTACCGGCAACCGCTGCTGCCGATCGTCTCGAACGTCACCGGTGTCGAGGCGGGCGACGCGGTCCTCGACCCAGAGTATTGGGTGGCGCAGGTGCGCGGCTGTGTGCGGTTCGCGCCGGGCGTGGACACCCTGATCGCCGGCGGTGTGCGGAAGTTCGTCGAGGTCGGCCCGGATGCGGTGCTCACCGCCATGACGTCGGCCTGTTTGGCGCAGCATCCCGAGGTGGAGCCGAAATCGGTTGCGGTGGCGGCATCGCGGCGCTCGGTGGACGAGCCGACCGCGTTCCTCACCGCCTTGGCGCGGGTGGATGCGGCCGGCATTCCCGTCGACTGGTCGCAGGGGCAGGATCGGCCTACTGTCCGAGTCGCCCTGCCCACCTACGCATTCCAGCGTCAGCGCTATTGGGCCCGGCCGGTCGTGGCGAATGATGTCCGGCGTTCGGGGCTGGAAGAGGCAGGCCATCCGCTGCTCGGCGCGATCGTGCGGGTGCCGGGCTCGGAGCAGGTGGTGTTCACCGGAAGGCTTTCGCGCAGCACGCAGCCCTGGCTCGAGGACCACGCGATCGCGGGCACGGTCCTGTTGCCCGGCGCCGCCCTGGCGGAGCTCTCGCTGCATGCCGGTGCGGTCATCGGGCGGCCGCGGCTGGCAGAGCTGGTGATCGAGGCACCGCTGCCGATACCGGCCGATGCGGGGGTACAGCTGCGCCTGGTGACGGACGCACCCGGCGACTCGAACAGTGTTACAGCACAAATCTATTCACGAATCGAGAGCACCGGAACCGACGGCGAGGAGCAGTGGGTGCGCCACGCCTCCGCGACCCTCACCGACGAGTTCGCACCGGCGACCCCGGGTGGCTCTTACGATTGGCCGCCCGCGGACGCCGTGGCGATCGCCGTCGAGGACGGCTACGCGGCCCTGGCGGAACGCGGCTACCGATACGGCCCGGCCTTCCGCGGTGTGCGGTCGTTGTGGGCGCGTCCCGGTGAGGCGTTCGCCGAGATCGCACTGCCGGATTCGGTCCGAGACCAGGCCGGGGAGTTCGGGCTGCATCCCGCCCTCCTGGATTCGGCGCTGCACACGATCCTTTTGGGCGGCCTGGTTCCCGAATCGCCGAATGGTTCGGTCGCCGTACCGTTCTCCTGGGAACACGTCGACCTGCGTGCGACCGGATCGAACGCACTCCGGGTGCACGCGAAGGTTTCCGACTCCGGCAGCCAGCGCATCGCCCTGACCTTCACCGACCAGGCGGGCACTCCCGTCGGTGAGGTGGGGGCACTGACCCTGCGTGCAATAGCGACCGGCACGCCCACCGCGGCCCGGCGCGACAGCCTCGGCTACCACGTCGATTGGGTGGCCCGGCCGCAACCGGACAGCGGCACAGTGGATGTCGCCTGGGACGACACCCTCCCCGACGCGGACTACGAGATCGCCACGATCGGCGGGCGCAGGCATGTGGTCGCCGCCATCGATTCGGTGACCGGGCCGAGCGTCCCGGATGTGGTGCGCGAGACGGTCATCGGCGTCGCCGCGCGAGTGCGGCGACTGCTGGATGGTGAGGATCCCGTCGTGGTGGTCACCCGCCTGGCGGTCGCGGCCGAGCCCGGCGAGCAGATCGATCCGGCGAGTGCCGCAGTATGGGGCCTGCTGCGCACTGCCCAGACCGAGTACCCGGACCGGATCAGGCTCGTGGACATCGCCGGGGACCGTTCCCATCGCGCGGCCGTGCGATCGGCGGCGGCGATCACCGGCGAAAACCAGCTGGCTGTGCGGGGATCCGCGGTGTACGTGCCGCGAGTCACCCGCGACTCCGCCGCCCTGACCACCCCCGCAGGTCCGGCCTGGGCGCTCACCCTCCGCGACAAGGGAACCCTGGACGCGGAGAACTTCGGAGTCGACGAAACTGCCAGCGCGACAACCGCTCTCGAACCCGGTCAGGTCCGCGTGAGCATGCGCGCCGTCGGCCTGAACTTCCGCGATGTGCTCATGGCCTTGGGCACCTATCCGGACCCGCTCGGCCGCATCGGCGGCGAGGGCGCGGGCGTCGTGCTCGAGGTCGCGGCCGATGTCACCGAATTCGCCGTCGGCGATCGCGTTTTCGGCTTCACCCCCGGCATGGGTTCGGTGGTCGTGGTGGACCGGCGACTGCTCGCGCCGATGCCGCGCGGCTGGTCGTTCGCACAGGCCGCCGCCGTCCCGATCGTGTACGCGACCGCCTACTACGGTCTGGTCGACCTCGCCGAGGCCCGCCCCGGTGAGACGCTGCTGCTGCACGCGGCGACCGGCGGCGTCGGCATGGCGGCGGTACAACTCGCCCGGCACCTGGGACTCCGCGTCCTGGCCACGGCCAGCCAGCCCAAGTGGAATGTCCTGCGCGACATGGGCTTCGACGATGCGGATATCGCCGATTCCCGGACCCTGGATTTCGAGCAGAAATTCCTGGAGCGCACCGGCGGCGCGGGCGTGGACATCGTGCTCGATTCGCTGGCGGGCGAATTCGTGGACGCCTCGCTGCGCCTGCTCCCCCGCGGCGGCCGCTTCGTCGAGATGGGCATGATCGACCGGCGCGACCCGGTCGAGGTCGGCGCGACGCACCCCGGCGTGCGCTACTCCAGCTTCATGCTGATGGAAGCCGGACCCGAGCGGCTGCGGGAGATCCTCACCGCCCTCGTGTCACTGTTCGACCGCGGCGAACTGCGGCCGTATCCGATCACCGCATGGGATCTGCGGCGCGCCCCCGAGGCCTTCCGCTATCTCAGCCAGGCCCGGGGCGTCGGCAAGAACGTGCTGACTGTCCCGGCACCGCCGCGCGCCGACGGAACCGTGCTGATCACCGGCGGCACCGGCGGTTTGGGTGTGGTGGCCGCCCGCCACCTCATCACCGCCCACGGTGCCCGCAGGCTCGTGCTCGCGAGCCGCCGCGGCACGGAGACGCCCGGTGCGGCGGAGACGGTCGCCGAACTCACCGCACTCGGCGCGCACGTGGACGTCGTCGCGTGCGACGCGGCGGATCGGGCGGCGCTCGACCGGCTGCTCGCCACGATCCCGGCCGAACATCCGCTGACGATGGTCGTGCACGCGGCCGGTGTGCTGGCCGACGGCCTGCTCGCCACCATGACCGACGAGCAGATCGCGCGGGTCCTGCGGCCCAAGGTCGACGCCGCGTGGAATCTGCACGAGGCCACCGCGGGCCTGGACCTCTCGGCCTTCGTGCTCTATTCCTCGATCGCGGGGGTTCTCGGCACGGCGGGCCAGGCCAATTACGCCGCCGCCAACACCTTCCTCGACGCGCTCGCGCACCAGCGGCGCGCCGAGGGACTCCCCGCGACCTCCATCGCATGGGGGCCGTGGCAGCAGAGCAGCGGTATGACCGGCGATCTGACCGAAGCCGATCTGGCACGACTGCGACGAGAGGGCCTGCTACCGCTGGATTCCCGCGAGGGCATGGACCTGTTCGACGCGGCGACGGCCACCGGCCGTCCGACCTCGGTCGCGGTCCGCATCGATCGCGACGCGCTCGGCGATCCGGCCGGTGTCCGTCCGATCATGCGGGCACTGTCCCGGCCCGCGGTGCGCCGCGGACCGGTCACCGACCCGGCGACGCCGGACCTCGCCGCCGATTCGGGAGCGCTGGTCACCCGCCTGCTCGGTCGTTCGCCCGAGGAGCAGAAGCGGGTCCTGCTCGGCGTGATCGGCGTGCACGCCGCAGCCGTGCTCGGGCTCACCGACTCCGAGACCTTGGAGCCGGATAAACCGTTCAGCGCCATCGGTTTCGACTCGCTCGGGGTGATGGAATTCCGCAACAGGTTGAAAACCGCCGCGGGAGTGCAGCTGTCGGCCACCGCGATGTTCGATCACCCGACCCCGGCGGCCCTGGCCGAGTTCCTGCGCCGGGAGCTGGTGCCCGCCGACGCCGCCGCGCGGGCGCTGACCGCCGAAGTCGACTCGCTCACCCGAAGTTTCGCCGCGGCCGAACTGACCTCGTCGGAACGCTCCGCCCTTGCCGAGAAGGTATCCGCGCTACTACGCAAGCTCGAGGACGCGGCCGATCGAACCGAGCGCGGCCCACTCTCCCCACCCGGAGTGGATGCCGCCGGGGATCTCGAATCCGCCGACGACGACGAGCTTTTCGAATTCATCGACAGCCTCTGAGCTGACGGACCAGGAGTTGCACTGATGGCTGACGACGACGAACTGCGCCGGTACCTCAAGAAGACCGCCAAGGAGCTGTACGACACCAAACAGCGGCTGCGCACGCTCACCGATCGCATGCGGGAGCCGATCGCCATTGTCGGCATGGCGTGCCGGTACCCGGGCGGCGTGCGCTCCCCCGAGCAGCTGTGGCAGCTGACCGCGGACGGCGTCGACGCCATCGGCGGCTATCCGACCGACCGAGGCTGGGACCTGGATCGGCTGTTCGACCCGAATCCGGACGCGCCGGGCACCATCTACACCCGCGACGGCGGATTCCTCGATGACATCGGCGATTTCGACGCCGCCTTCTTCGGCATCGGTCCCCGCGAGGCGGCGGCGATGGATCCGCAGCAGCGGCTCATGCTGGAGGCCGCGTGGGAAGCCCTCGAGGACGCGGGAATCGACCCGACGTCGCTGCGAGGCAGCGAGACCGGTGTGTTCGCCGGTGTCATCCATCAGCACTACGGCCCCCGCATCGGCTCCGCCACCATTGGCGCGGAAACCGAAGGCCATGCCTACCTGGGTGTTTCGAACAGCGTCCTGGCCGGGCGCATCGCCTACACCTTCGGGTTCACCGGCCCGGCGATCGCGGTCGACACCGCGTGCTCGTCCTCGCTGGTGGCCATCCATCTGGCCTGCCAGGCATTGCGTTCCGGCGACACGGACGTCGCTCTGGCCGGTGGCGTCACCGTGATGTCGGACCCCTCGCTGTTGATCGCCTTCGCGCGGCAGCGCGCACTATCCAGCGACGCCCGCTGCAAGGCGTTCGCGGCCGCCGCCGACGGCACCGGGTTCTCCGAGGGACTCGGAATGCTTGTGCTGGAACGACTCTCGGACGCCCAGCGTGCGGGCCACAACGTGCTGGCGGTCATTCGCGGCAGCGCGGTCAATCAGGACGGTGCGAGTAATGGGCTCACCGCGCCCAACGGCCCGTCACAGGAGCGAGTCATCGCCCAGGCCCTGGCCAATGCCGGACTGGAGCCCGCCGACGTCGACGCGGTCGAGGCGCACGGAACCGGCACCATGCTCGGCGATCCGATCGAGGCGGCGGCGCTCATCGGCGTCTACGGCGCGGGACGCGAGGGTGAGCCGCTGCATCTGGGCTCGCTGAAATCCAATATCGGCCACACCTCGGCCGCCGCGGGTGTCGGCGGCGTGATCAAGATGGTGCAGGCCATGCGCCACGGTGTGCTGCCCAAGACGCTGCACGTGGATGAGCCAACGCCGCACGTGGACTGGTCCGCCGGTACCGTCCGCCTGTTGCAGGACAGCCACCCGTGGCCGCACGGGGAACGCGTGCGCCGGGCAGGCGTGTCCTCCTTCGGAGCCAGCGGCACCAATGCGCACCTCATTCTCGAGGAGGCTCCCGCCCCGGCGGAGGTCGCGGCCGAGGCGGAGGCCTCGCCGCGCGTTTCGGCCGACAGTGTCGCACTGGTCGTCTCGGCCAAATCCGAAGTCGCTCTGCGCGCGCAGGCGGATCGGTTGCGGCAGTGGATGATCGAGCGTCCCGACGTGGACGTGCACGAGGTGGCGCATTCCCTGGCGAGTTCGCGGGCGCTGCTCGACTGGCGTGGCGCGGTCACCGGCCGCGACCGCATCGAACTGCTGACCGGGCTGGCGGAACTGGCCGCGGGCGGCGCGGATGCCGTTGCGGCGAAGGCTGATTCCGGCGCGACCGCGTTCCTGTTCACCGGCCAGGGCGCGCAGCGCGTCGGGATGGGCGCCGACCTCTACACGGCGTACCCGGCCTTCGCCACCGCGCTGGACGAGGTGTGCGCGGTCCTGGATCGGCCGCTCGGACGATCCCTGCGCGAGGTGATGTTCACCGACCCCGACGGCGTGCTGGACCGCACCGAATGGACCCAGCCCGCGCTGTTCGCCTTCGAGGTGGCCTTGTTCCGGCTGCTGGAATCCTTCGGTGTCAGACCGGATGTGCTGGTCGGTCATTCGATCGGCGAGCTGGCGGCGGCGCATGTCGCCGGGGTGCTGTCGCTGCCGCACGCCTGTGCGCTCGTGGCGGCCCGCGGCCGCCTGATGGGCGCACTGCCCGAGGGCGGCGCGATGCTCGCCGTGGCGATCGATGCGGCACGCGCCTCCGAACTCATCGTGGCAGTGGCCGATCGAGTCTCGATAGCCGCGGAGAACGGTCCCACCTCGACGGTACTGTCCGGCGATACCGAGGCGATCGAAGCCTTGGAGCGTGAACTCGCCGCCGATGGCATCCGGACCAAGCGGCTACAGGTGAGCCATGCCTTCCATTCGGCGCGAATGGCGCCGATGCTCGACAAGTTCCGTTCGGTCGCACAGAAACTCGACTACCGCAAGCCCGCCCTGCCGATCGTCTCGACCGTCTCCGGGGACTCGGCCGGCGCTGCCGTGACCGATCCCGAGTACTGGGTGCGGCAGGTGCGCGCCACCGTCCGCTTCGCGCCCGCCGTCGACACCCTGCGGGCCGACGGGGTCAGCCGCTTCGTCGAAGTCGGACCCGATGCGGTACTGACCGCCATGACCCGCGAATGTCTGGGTGAGAACACCGATCTCGCGACGGTGGCGCTGGCGCGGCGGTCCTCCGAGGAAGTCGGGCAGTTCGTCGCGGCCTTGGCCCGGATCCAGGTCACCGGCGCGCAAGTCGACTGGCGCTCGACCTTCGCCGAGCGCGGTACGGCTCCGATCGCCCTGCCCAAGTACGCTTTCCAACGTCGCCGCTACTGGCTGAACCCCGACCACGGCGCGGCCGCCGACCTGTCGGACCATCCGATCCTCACCGGCGTCCTCGGTTTGGCGGGCTCCGACGAGTGGCTATTCACCGGCCGACTATCGGCGGCGACGCATCCGTGGATCGCCGACCACCTCTCCTACGGTGTGATGGTCCTGCCGAGCGCCACGCTCATCGAGTTCCTGCTGGTCGCCGGTGGCCGAATCGGTTGCGAAGCGGTCGAAGAACTCACCCTGCAAGCACCGATCGTGCCGTCCGAAGGCGATGAGATCGAGCTCCAAGTGCTGGTACAAGCTCCAGATGCGACCGGCCATCGTCCGTTCGAATTCTATTTCCGCACATCGGCTTCCGAGGAGTGGATCCACAACGCGACGGGCTCGCTCGCCACATCCGCCGGGCACGAGCCGGAGGTGCTCGCCCGGCTGCGGGCCGAATCGTGGCCGCCCGCCGACGCGGAACAGTTCGACAGCGCCGGTCTGCCCGCGCAGATCGCCCAGGACGCGGGGCTCGAATACGGTCCGGCGTTCCTCGGGGTACAGCAGGTGTGGGAGCGCGACGACGCCGTCTTCTCCGAAATCGCCCTGAACTCGGATCTCACCGCGGCAGCATCGAATTCGGTCCGCCACACCCTGCATCCCGCACTGCTCGACATGGTGATGCACGCCGCGTTCTCCCGGCTGATCTGGCGTGACGGCAACCCCGATCCGAACACCGGCAAGCTGCTCTTCCGCTGGGCCGGGGCTCGGTTCCACCATGCCGCGGGCGCCAGGCCCGCCGAGGTGTCCGCGCTGCGGGTCATCGCGGTCGCGCAGGGGCCGGAAGCCGTGGCGGTCGCGGCCGTCGATCCGGATGGCAATCCCGTCGTCTCGGTGGATGCCGTGGTGATGCGGCCCTACGACGTCAAGGAATTCCGCAGCGCGCTGTCGGCCGACAACGCCGCGCTGTACGAAGTGCACTGGGAAGAGGATCCGAACGCGAGCGATCTCACGGCCGCCGGGGAACTTCCCGAGCCCGAGGTCTTCCGCGCCGTTTCGTCCTCGGACGGAACGGCTTCCGGCGAACCGCGGGAGATACGAGCACGGGTCCACTCGGCCCTGACGCACCTGCGCTCGTGGCTCGCGCAGCAGCGACCGGCCGACTCCCGGCTGGTGGTGGTGACGTCGGGTGGAGCCGGAATCCCAGGGGAGACTCCCGATCCGGCAGCGGCCGCCGTCTGGGGACTGCTGCGCAGTGCGCAATCGGAGCATCCCGATCGATTCGTACTGATCGACGAGGATCCCGCCGCACCCGCGACCTCCGAGCGGATCACCGCCGCACTGGCTGCGCGCGCACCGCAGATTGCGCTGCGTGACGACCGCATTCTGGTTCCCCGTCTCCGGCTCGCGGTCGAAACAGCCAGTGCCGCACCGGAATCTGTGGCCGCGACCTTCGATGGGGCGACGGTGCTCATCACCGGCGGCACCGGCGGCCTCGGTTCGCTGTTCGCCCGGCACCTGGTCACCGAATACGGTGTGCGCGAACTGGTTCTGACCTCACGCCGGGGTCCGGATGCGGCGGGAGCCGCCGAGCTGGTCGCGGAGTTGACGCGACTGGGGGCGAGAGCCCGGGTCGTCGCGTGCGATGTGGCCGATCGCGATGCGGTGCGCGAGCTGCTCGCCGATATCGGTGATACCCCGATCGCGGTGGTGCACACCGCCGGTGTGCTCGAGGACGGAACCGTCTCCGCGCTGACCGACGCGCAGCTCGACCGCGTATTCGCGCCGAAGGTCGACGGCGCTTGGCATGTGGACGAACTGACCCGGGACCGCGATGTCCGCGCCTTCG
This sequence comes from Nocardia sp. JMUB6875, assembly GCF_041154655.1. Lineage (NCBI taxonomy): Bacteria > Bacillati > Actinomycetota > Actinomycetes > Mycobacteriales > Nocardiaceae > Nocardia > Nocardia sp. JMUB6875. Next base: position 34,273 of record NZ_BAAFGR010000020.1, on the reverse strand, counting down.
TGCTGTTCTCCTCGATCGCGGCCGTCCTCGGCACCTCGGGCCAGGCGAACTACGCCGCCGCCAATGCCGCACTCGACGCCCTGGCCCAGCGCCGCCGCGACGCCGGTCTCGCGGCGACCTCGCTGGCGTGGGGTCCGTGGAATCAGTCCAGCGGCATGACCGGCGCACTGGATCGCGGTGCGCTGGCGCGCTGGGAACGACTGGGGCTGAGCCCACTCGCCGACGCCGACGGCCTGCGTCTGTTCGACGAAGCCCTCGCACACGGTTCGGCGCGACTGTCGCCGATCCGGTTCGATGCCGGCGCACTGCGCACCGGCGACGGGTCCGACGTACCCGAGATCCTGCGCGGATTCCTCCCCCGCCGGGCGCGTGCCGCCGCCCCGACCGCCGTCGCGGCGACCGGGACGCTCGCTGCCCGCCTGGCCGAACTACCCGCGGCACGGCACGGCGAAGTGGTCCTCGAGACCGTGCTGTCCGCGGCCGCGGCGGTCCTGGGTCACGACTCCGCGGCCGACATCCGGCCGGATCAGCGTTTCGACGAGATCGGTTTCGATTCGCTCGGCGGCGTGGAGTTCCGCAACCGGCTGGGCAAGGCCACCGGTCTGCAACTGCCGTCGACGCTGGTGTTCGACTATCCGACCCCGGCGGCGGTGGCGAAGCTGGTGCTGTCCCGCGTCGAGCCGACCGCGGGCGAACCCGTGAAGAAGTCGGTGCGCCGCGTTCGGGCCGACGAGCCGATCGCCATCGTCGGCATGGCGTGCCGGTTCCCCGGCGGTGTCGAATCACCCGAGCAGCTATGGGATCTCGTCGCTGCCGGAATCGACGCGACCGGCGATTTCCCGACCGATCGCGGCTGGGACCTGGAGCGGCTGTTCGACTCCAACCCCGACAAGCCCGGGACCGTCTACGCGCGCCGCGCCGGATTCCTCGACAAGGCGGGTGACTTCGATCCGGGATTCTTCGGGATCAGCCCCCGCGAGGCGTCCGCCATGGACCCGCAGCAGCGCCTGCTCCTCGAAACGTCCTGGGAGGCCCTCGAAGACGCCGGTATCGACCCGAACTCGTTGCGGGGCACCGATACCGGGGTATTCGTCGGCGCGGGCGCATCCGGCTACGTCGACCTGGTCGGCGGTGATCTGGAGGGCTATCGGCTCACCGGCACCACGAGCAGCGTGATGTCGGGACGCGTGGCCTACGCGCTGGGGCTCGAGGGTCCGACGCTCACCGTGGATACCGCCTGCTCCTCCTCACTGGTCTCGCTGCACCTGGCCGCCCAGGCACTGCGCAACGGTGAGAGCTCCCTCGTACTGGCGAGCGGCGTGACGGTCGCGGCCAGCCCGTACTTGTCCGTCGATTTCGCGCGGCAGCGCGGACTCTCGCCGGACGGCCGGTGCAAGGCGTTCTCCGCGGCGGCCGACGGCGTCGCCTTCTCCGAGGGCGCCGGGGTGCTGGTACTCGAGCGGCTCTCCGACGCGAAACGCCTGGGGCACAACATTCTTGCCCTCGTCCGCGGCACGGCGATCAACTCCGACGGGGCCAGCAACGGCCTGACCGCGCCGAACGGTCCGTCCCAGGAACGCGTGATCAAGGCGGCGCTGGCGAATGCCGGGCTGACGCCGTCGGATATCGACGCGGTCGAAGCGCACGGCACCGGCACCACGCTGGGTGACCCGATCGAGGCGCAGGCGCTGATGGCGGTCTACGGTCGCGACCGCGCGCAGAACCCGCTGCGGATCGGCTCACTCAAGTCGAATATCGGCCACACCGTCGCCGCCGCGGGTGTCGGCGGCGTCATCAAGATGGTGCAGGCGCTGCGGCACGAAACCCTGCCCAAGACACTGCATATCGACGCACCGAGCCCGCACGTGGACTGGGCCGCGGCGGACGTCGCGCTGCTGACCGAGGCACAGCCCTGGCCCGCCGGTGACCGGCCGCGACGGGCCGGGGTGTCGTCGTTCGGTGTCAGCGGCACCAACGCGCACGCCATCCTCGAAGAGGCTCCCCGCCAGGTCATTCCGGTGGAGGCCGAGGCCCAGCCGCTCGGCACGGTGCCCTGGCTGCTGTCGGCCAAGAACGACATCGCGCTGCGGGCGCAGGCGACGAAGCTCCAGCGGTGGCTGCTCGACCACCCCGACACCGATCCCGCGCAGGTCGCGCACGCGCTCGCCACCACCCGTGCCCAGCACGAGACGCGGGCCGCGGTCCTGGGCGCCGATCGCGACGAACTGCTCGCCCGGCTGGCGCAATTGGCCGACGGAACCGCTACCGCCGGAGTGGTTTCCGGGACGGTGGGCGCGGGCAAGACCGCATTCCTGTGCACCGGCCAGGGCGCGCAGCGGGCCGGGATGGGCGCGGAACTCGCCGCGAGCTTCCCCGTCTTCGCCGCCGCACTGGACGAGGTGTGCGCGCAGTTCGATCCGCTGCTCGAAACCTCGCTGCGGCAGGCGATGGTCACCGGAGAGCTGATCGATCGCACCCGCTTCACTCAACCGGCGCTGTTCGCGTTCGAGGTGGCGCTGTACCGGCTGCTGGAGTCCTTCGGCGTGACACCCGATGTCCTGGTGGGCCATTCGATCGGCGAGCTGACCGCGGCCTACCTGTCCGGCGTCTGGTCCCTGGAGGATGCCTGCGCATTGGTCGCGGCCCGGGGCCGCCTGATGGACGCGTTGCCCGAGGGCGGTGCGATGCTGGCGGTCGCCGCGCCCGAGGACGAGGTCGCCGCCGCACTCGCCGAGTACCGTGATCGGGTCTCGATCGCGGCGGTGAACGCGCCTGCGGCCGTGGTCATCTCCGGTGACGCCGACGCCGTCGGCGAACTCGAGCGGCAGTTCACCGAGCGGGGCCGCCGGACGAACCGGCTGCGGGTGTCGCACGCCTTCCATTCGCACCTGATGGAGCCCATGCTGGGCGAGTTCGAGACCGTCGCTGCCGCGATCACTTTCCATCCCCCGCGAATTCCCTTGGTATCCAATGTCTCCGGCGAGCTCGCCGGTGACGAGATCTTGAAGCCGGACTACTGGGTGTCCCAGGTGCGTGGCGCGGTGCGTTACGCACCCGGCGTGCGGGCACTGGTGGCCTCGGGTGTGCGCCGCTTCCTCGAGATCGGGCCGGACGCCGTCCTGGCGGCCATGACCCGGCAGACCCTGCCCACCGAGATCGAGTCGCGCACGCTGGTCGCGGCGGCGGCCCGCCGGGACCACGACGAGGTCGAGCAGTTCGTGACGCTGCTCGCCCAGGCGCACACCGCGGGAGTCTCCGTCGACTGGACGCCGTTGTTCGGCGACCGCCCGACACCGCGAATCACTCTGCCCACCTACGCCTTCCAGCACCAGCGTTATTGGCTCGAGCCCGGCCTCGGGCAGCGCCGCCCCGACGCCTCGGAACACCCGCTGCTCACCGACGTGGTGCGGGTGGCCGATCGCGACGAGTGGATGTTCACGGGCCGATTCTCGCTGCCCACCCACCCGTGGATGACCGACCACACCACCTACGGTGTCGTGGTCGTCCCCAGTGCCGCGCTCATGGAGATGCTGCTGGTCGCCGGTCGGCGCATCGGCTGCGAGGTCGTCGACGAGCTCATCCTCGAGCGGCCGATCCTGCCGCCCGCGGACGGCGAGGTCGAACTCCAGGTGCTGGTGCGGGAACCGGATGCCGCGGGGCGCCGGTCCTTCACCTTCCACTACCGTCTCCCCGACGGCGAGTGGGCGCGCAATGCCAGCGGCGTCCTGAGTGGGCGGCCGCTGATCGACCTGGGCCTGATGGAGATGCTGCGCAGTACGCAGTGGCCGCCGATCGGCGCCGATTCGGTTGACACCGAATGGATTCCGGGCCATGCGACGCGGGTCGCCGGGCTGGCGTACGGCCCGTCGTTCCGCGGTATCGACGCCGCCTGGCACAGCGGTGACACGTCGTTCTCCGAGATCACCCTGAACCCGGAGACGCCCGGCGACGGATTCCAGCTGCATCCGGGCCTGTTCGACATGGTGATGCACGCCGGGCTGGTCAGCTTGATCTGGGCGGATCTCGACAGCAACCCGTCCGAGGGCAAACTGCTGTTCCGCTGGGGTGCAACGCAATTTCACACGACCGCTCCGGTCACCTCGATGCGGGTGATGGCGGTGCGGCGCAACAGCGAGGCGATCGCAGTGGTGGCCGTGGACCAGGACGGCAACCCGGTGGTCTCCATCGACGAAGTCGTCATGCGTTCCTACGACGTCGACCAGTTCCGCGCCACGCTGTCGGGCGGAGGCGCTGGCCGGTACGGGTTACGTTGGGCGACAGTCGAGATACCGGACGTGCTCGCGCCGATCGGAAGCATGGCCGTGCTCGGAGCGGCGACCGTGGCCGGGATAGATGAGCGGTATCCGGATCTGGCGGCGCTGGCCGCCGCCCCGGCCGTTCCGGACGTCGTGGTCTGGCCCGAAACCGCCGGACCGCATGGCGCTTCGGCGCGTGCTCGCGTTCATGCCGCATGGCAGCTGGTCCGGGACTGGCTGACCGACGAACGGTTCGGACGGTCGCAGATGGTTGTCGTGACCGAGGGCGCGGCGACAGTGCCCGATTCCGCACCGGATCCGGCCGCGGCCGCCGTCGCGGGGCTGATCCGCAGCGCTCAGGCCGAGTATCCGGATCGAATCGTGCTGCTCGACGTGGATCCCGATGGTAGAAACCGGCTTTCGGCCGACGCGATGCGAAACGCCATCGCGGCGGGCGAGGCACAGGTGGCGGCGCGGGGCGACAGCCTCCTCGCACCGCGGCTGGAGCAGGTGACATCCGCTGCGGGTGAACCGATTTCATTCGGCGCCGGCACCGTACTGATCACGGGCGGAACCGGTGGACTGGGTGCGCTGCTGGCCCGGCACCTGGTGACCGCGCACGGTGTCGATCGACTGCTGCTGGTCTCGCGGCGCGGTGAACACGCCGACGGCGCAATGGAACTCGCGGCGGAACTGTCCGGACACGGCGCAGACGTGCGCATCGCCGCCTGCGATGTCACCGACCGCGAGGCCCTGCGGGCGCTGCTGGCGGACCTGCCGGACGAGCACCCGCTCACCGGTGTCGTGCATGCCGCCGGTGTGCTCGCCGACAGCACCTTCGACGGCCTCACGACCGACCGGATCGACCAGGTCTTCGCTCCGAAGGCCGAGGCGGCGTGGCACCTGCACGAGCTCACCCGGGAGCTGAACCTGTCGGCGTTCGTCATGTTCTCCTCGATCGCGGGCATGATCGGCTCGGCGGGACAGGCGAATTACGTTGCCGCCAACGGCTTCCTGGATGCCCTCGCACTGCGCCGCCGGGCCGAAGGACTGCCCGGTCTCGCACTCGCCTGGGGTCCGTGGCAACAGGATCTCGGCATGACCGGCACCCTGGATCGCACCGCCATGAGCCGACTGGACCGGTTGGGTCTGACGCCGCTGGACCACGAAGACGGCCTGCGACTGTTCGACGCCTCGCTGACCACGGCGGAGCCCGTGCCGGCGCTGCTGCACCTCGACACCGACAAGCTGCGCGTCGAAGCACACACCGGGACGATTCCGGCGGTGCTGCGCGGATTCGTTCGCGCGAGCGGCCGGACGGCCACGCGGGTGAACGAGGGCCCCTCGCTCGGGGAGCGACTGCACGAGGTGCCGGAGGCGAAGCGCCACGGCGTCGTCCTCGACCTGGTGCGCGAACACGCGGCCACGGTGCTCGGTTACGAGTCGCTCGATGACATCAGCCCCGATCGCGGCTTCGACGAACTCGGCTTCGATTCCCTTGGCGGCGTGGAGTTCCGCAACCGGCTGTCGAAGGTGGCGGGCTTGTCGCTGCCGTCGACCCTGGTGTTCGACTACCCCACCGCGCGAGATCTGGCGGGCTACCTGGTGCAGCAGGCCCTGGCGGAGGCACCCGCTCTGGCCGCCGCACCGGCGCCCTCCGCCGCACCGGCGGCCGCCGCAGTGCCGCCCGAAGTCGCACAGCTCGAGACCATGGTCGAGCGGATCATCGCCAATGGCGGCGACTCCGACGCGACCCTCGCGGCCCTGCGGAGCATCACCGACCGCCTGCACGCCCATCTGGGTGACGCGTGGTCGGACAGCGACTACCAGGACCTCGCGGTCTACGGGGACACCCAGGTCTACGAGGACCTCGAATCCCATTCCGACGATGAACTTTTTAATCTGATCGACGAGGAGTTCGGCCCAGCATGACCAACCCGAGCAGCAACGAGGAACGCCTCAGCCGGTACCTGCGGAAGGTCACCGGGGATCTCCGCACCGCCAACAAGCGCATCCAGCAGCTGGAGGACCAGGCCGGGGAGCCGCTCGCGATCGTCGGCATGGCGTGCCGGTACCCGGGCGGCGTCGACACTCCGGACAAGCTCTGGGATTTGGTCGCCTCCGGCACCGACGCGATCGGCCCGTTCCCCACCGACCGCGGCTGGGATCTCGAGCGGCTGTTCGACACCGACCCGGACGTGCCCGGTACCGTCTACACCCGCGAGGGCGGATTCCTCGACGCGGCAGGCGATTTCGACGCCGGATTCTTCGGCCTCGGACCCCGCACCGCGGAGGCGATGGATCCGCAGCAGCGACTGTTCCTCGAAGCGTCCTGGGAGGCTTTGGAAAACGCGGGCATCGATCCGGAGTCGCTGCGGGACAGCGATACCGGCGTCTACGCGGGCGTCATGCACTTCGACTACGGCCGCCGCGTCGGCGCGCCCGGTCACACCGCCGAATCCGAAGGCAATGCGCACCCGGGCGTTTCGGCCAGCATCCTGTCCGGGCGGGTGTCGTTCAGCCTCGGCTTCAAGGGTCCGGCGCTGTCGGTGGACACCGCGTGCTCCTCGTCGCTGGTCGCACTGCATCTCGCCTGCCAGGCGCTGCGTCAGGGCGAGACATCGCTGGCCCTGGTCGGCGGTGTCACCGTGATGTCGGATCCCGCCCAGCTCATCAGCTTCGCGCGGCAGCGCGCGCTGTCCCCGGACGGCCGGTGCCGGGCGTTCGGGGCGGCGGCCAACGGGACCGGATTCTCCGACGGTCTCGGCATGCTCGTGCTCGAGCGGCTCTCGGACGCGCGCCGCAATGGCCACCCCATTCTCGCGGTGGTGCGCGGCAGCGCGGTGAACCAGGACGGGACCAGCTCTCGGCTGACCGCGCCGAACGGTCCCTCGCAGGAGAAGGTGATCGCGCAGGCGCTCGCCAATGCCGGTCTGACCGCCGCCGACATCGACGCGGTCGAGGCGCACGGCACCGGCACCCAGCTCGGCGATCCGATCGAGGCGCGGGCGCTGATCGCCACCTACGGTCGCGACCGCGACGGTGAGCCCTTGCGGATCGGATCGCTCAAATCGAATATCGGGCACACCTCCGCCGCGGCCGGCGTCGGCGGCGTGATCAAGATGGTGCAGGCGATGCGGCACGAAACGCTGCCCGCCACACTGCATGCCGATACCCCGACACCGCATGTGGACTGGTCCGCGGGCGCCGTGCGGCTGCTGACCTCGGCCGAGCCGTGGCCCGCGGGCGAGCGGGTGCGGCGGGCCGGTGTGTCGTCCTTCGGCGCCAGCGGCACCAATACTCACGTGATCTTGGAAGAGGCGCCTGCCCCGGCGGAGGTCGCGGCCTCGGAGGTCGCGCCGGTTGTCTCCGAGATCGCCGTGCTGCCGCTCTCGTCCAAGACCGAGGACGGCGTGCGCGCGCAAGCCGCCAAACTGCTGGATTGGGTGCGCGAACGTCCGGAGCTGACGGTCGGCGATATCGGCTATTCGCTGGTCACCGGCCGCTCCCGATTGGAGTGGCGGGCTGCGGTGGTGGCGGGCGATCGGGACGCCATGCTCGCCGGACTGGCGGAGCTCGCGGAGCACGGATCGGCGGGCGATATCGCCACGGGCCGGGCGGTGACGCGCAAGACCGCCTTCCTGTGCACCGGACAGGGTGCGCAGCGGGCCGGTATGGGTGCCGAACTGTACGAGGCGTTTCCGGTGTTCGCGGCCGCGCTGGACGAGATCTGCGCGCAGTTCGACCCGCTGTTGGGCACATCGCTGCGGCAGTTGATGTTCACCGGCCGAGCGGACGGCGACGGTCCTGCGGCGCTGCATCGGACCGAGTTCACCCAGCCCTCGCTGTTCGCGTACGAAGTCGCACTGTACCGGCTCCTCGAATCCTTCGGAGTCACGCCGGACGCATTGATCGGGCATTCGATCGGCGAGTTGGCCGCCGCGCACCTGGCCGGTGTGTGGTCGCTGCCGGACGCGTGCCGCCTGGTCGCGGCGCGCGGTCGGCTCATGGGACGGCTACCGGCCGGGGGCGCGATGCTCGCCATCGCGGCCAGCGAGGGCGAGGTCTCCCCGCTACTCGCCGACGAGGCGGGGCGATTGGCGATTGCCGCCGTGAATTCGCCTGCGGCCGTGGTCGTCTCGGGCGACGAGGACGCGGTGACGGCGCTGGCACAGGTATGCGCGGAGCGCGGCTGGCAGACCTCGCGGCTGCGGGTGTCGCATGCGTTCCATTCCCACCTGATGGATCCGATGCTGGCCGAATTCGCCACCGTCGCAGGGTCGTTGACCTATCAGCGCCCGAGCATTCCACTGGTGTCGAACCTTTCCGGCCGGATGGCCGGTGATGAGGTGCTCGAGCCCGCCTACTGGGTCCGCCAGGTGCGCGAGGCCGTTCGGTTCGCGCGCGGCGTGGAAACCCTGGTGGCCGCGGGCATGCGCCGGTTCCTCGAGATCGGCCCCGACGCGGTCCTGACCGCGATGACCCGGCAGTGCCTGCCGGAGAATGTCGAATCCCAGGCGGCGGTCATGGCTGCGGCCCGCCGCGGGCGGGCCGAGGTCGAGCAGTTCGTGACCAGCCTCGCGCAGGCGCATGCCGTCGGCGTCGATGTCGAGTGGACCGCGCTGTTCACCGGACGCCCGGTCGCGCGAGTCCCGTTGCCCACCTACGCGTTCCAGCGTCGCCGCTACTGGGTCGACCCGGTCGGCGGTAACGCCGGGGTCGAGGCCGCGGGTCTGGGTGCGGTCGAGCATCCACTGCTGGGTGCGGTGGTATCGGCGCCGGAGTCGGGCGAGGTCTTGCTGACCGGGCGGCTGTCGCTCGCGACCCAGCCGTGGCTCGCCGATCATGTGATCGGAGGTGCGGCACTGCTGCCGGGAACCGGTTTCGCGGAGCTGGTGCTGCGGGCCGGAATCGAGGTCGGCTGCCCGGTGATCGAGGAGCTGACCCTGCAGGCTCCGCTGCTGCTGCCCGCGACGGGCGGTGTGCAGATCCAGGTCGTCGTCGGCGGGCTCGAGGACGGGCAGCGGCCGGTTGCCGTCTATTCCCGTGGTGAACACGACGATGACGGCGAGTGGGTACTCCATGCGCGAGGCGCGCTGACAGTCGCCGACGCTGCCGGCGAGCCTCTCGCCGAGGCGTGGCCGCCGAGCGCGGCGACCGAAATCGAGGTCGCCGCAGCGTATTCGAGCTTGTTCGCCCGTGGTTACGAGTACGGCCCGGCCTTCCAGGGTGTGCGGGCGTTGTGGCGGCGCGGCGATGAGGTGTTCGCCGAGATCGCCGCCGATGCGGACTCGAGGGTGCGCATCGAAGGTTTCGGAATCCATCCGGCGCTGCTGGACGCCGCCTTGCACGCCGGGTACCTGGCCGGAGCGTCCGAAGACGTTGCGGGACAGCCGGAGTCGCTGTTCGCGGTCCCGCCCGGGCAGGTCGCGCTGCCGTTCGCGTGGGACTCGGTGACACTGCACACCGTCGAAGCCGCCGTGCTTCGGGTGCGGTTGACCCCGGCCGGATCCTCGGTGTCGGTGCGGGTGGCCGACGAATACGGGCAGCCGGTCCTGTCGGGATCGGTTGCGGCACGGCCGATGCCGCTCGAGCAGCTGGTCGCGGCCGCGTCCGGTGGCGTGGCCGAACCCGTCCTGGAACTCGCGTGGTCACCGGCCACGACCCAACAGCCCACGACCGATACCGAGGTGGGGCGCTGGGACGGGCTGGAGGACGCCGCGCAGGTTCCTCCGGTGGTGCTCGTCGAAGCGGGTACCGGATGGGACACCGACGGCACCGATGTGGTGGCCGCAACCCATGACGAAACCGCTCGACTCCTCACGGTTTTGCAGGAGTGGCTGGCCCAGGAACGGTTCGCGGCGAGCACGCTGCTGATCGCCACTCGCGGCGCGGTCGCCCTGCCCGCTGAGGAGCTCACCGACCTTCCCGGCGCGGCGGTGTGGGGCTTGGCGCGTGCCGCCCAGGCCGAGGAGCCGGGCCGAATCATCCTGGTGGACACCGACACCGGCATTGACGTTCACCTCGCGTCGGCCATCGTGGCGGTGGACGAACCGCAGGTCGTCGTGCGCGGCGGCGTCATTCATACCGCGCGCCTCGTCCGGCCCGCGCATGAACGCACGGACAGCGGCGACGAAGGAGCCGAGTTCGGCTCGGGAACCGTGTTGATCACCGGCGGCACAGGCGGTTTGGGCGCTGTGATGGCCCGGCACGTGGTGGTCGAGCACGGTGTGCGGTCGCTGTTGCTGGCCAGCCGCAGCGGCCCGCGGGCCGAGGGCGCGGCAGCCCTGTGCGCCGAACTGGAACAGCTGGGCGCACAGGTGAAGGTCGTGGCCTGCGATGTCGCGGACGTCGTGGCGGTAGCCGAGCTGATCGCCGAGGTACCGGCCGAGTGGCCCCTGAGCGGTGTCATCCACGCCGCGGGTGTGCTCGACGATGGGACCATCGCGTCCTTGACCCCGCACAGGGTGACCGCGGTGCTCGCGCCCAAGGCCGACGCCGCCTGGTATCTGCACGAGGCGACCGCGGGCCTGAATCCGGCCGCGTTCGTGGTGTTCTCGTCGGTCTCGGGCACCCTCGGTGGCCCCGGGCAGGGCAACTACGCCGCCGCGAACACCTTCCTCGACGCGCTGGTGGCCCACCGCCGGGCGCGCGGGCTCGCCGGTCAATCGCTGGCATGGGGTCCGTGGGCCCGGTCTCGCGGCATGACCGCGCACCTGCAGGAGTCCGACCTGGCGCGATTGAGCCGGGGCGGATTCGCCGCGCTCACCGACGAGCAGGCGCTGCGCGGTTGGGCCGCGGCACTGCGACGGAACGCGCCGCACACGGTGATCGCGACCCTCGACACTGCCGCGCTCCGCACCCAGGCCGAGACCGGCCTGCTACCCGCCGTGCTGCGGGATCTGGCACCGGCGGCCCGCCGTCGCGCGGTGGAGGCCGCGCCGGTTTCCGGCCTGCGGCAACGGCTTTCGGGATTGGACGGCGAGCGGCAGCGGCAGCTGGTCTTCGATACCCTGCGCACCCATATCGCGGCCGTGCGCGGCATTGACGGCGTGTCCGCGTTCGAGCCCGGCCGTACGTTCCAGGACCTCGGTTTCGACTCGCTGAGCGCCGTCGAACTGCGCAACCGCCTCAAATCCGCGACCGGGCTATCGTTGCCCGCCGCCGTCATCTTCGACTACCCCACACCGCAGGCGCTCGCCGAGCACCTGGCCGACAAGTTGACCGGCATCGCGCAGGACGTCGCGGTCACCGCGAAAGTCGTTGCCGACGAACCGATCGCGATCGTCGGCATGGCGTGCCGGTACCCGGGTGGCGTCACCTCCCCCGAGGACCTTTGGAAGTTGGTCTTCGACGGCGTCGACGCGACCTCGGAGTTCCCGGGCAATCGCGGGTGGGACACCGAGCGGATCTACGATCCCACCGGCGAAAAGCCGAACACCACCTACACCCGTTCAGGTGGATTCCTGCACACCGCAGGCGAATTCGACCCGGCGTTCTTCGGGATCAGCCCCAATGAGGCCGCGACCATGGATCCGCAGCAGTTCCTGTTGCTGGAGACCTCGTGGGAGGCTCTCGAACGAGCGGGCATCGATCCGGCGACGCTGCGGGGCAGTGCCACCGGCGTATTCGCGGGCATGATGTATCACGACTACCCGGCCAACGCTAATTCGGGATCCATTGCCTCCGGCCGAGTTTCGTATGTGCTCGGGTTGGAAGGGCCGTCGGTCACCGTCGACACGGCATGTTCGTCTTCGCTGGTGGCGATGCACCTGGCCGGGCAGTCCCTGCGGTCGGGCGAGTCCGACCTGGCCCTGGCGGGCGGTGTGGCCGTGATGGCGACACCGGAGGTCTTCGTCGAATTCAGTCGCCAGCGCGGGCTGGCTCCGGACGGGCGGAGCAAGTCGTTCGCCGATGCCGCCGACGGGGTGGCGTGGTCCGAGGGCGCCGGTGTGCTGGTGCTGGAGCGGTTGTCCGACGCCCGGCGCAACGGGCACGAAGTGCTCGCGGTGATCGCGGGTTCGGCGGTGAATCAGGATGGCGCGTCGAATGGTTTGACCGCGCCGAACGGTCCCTCGCAGCGGCGGGTGATCCGGCAGGCGCTCGCGAACGCGCGGATCGCGCCGAGCGACGTCGACGTGGTCGAGGCACACGGCACCGGCACCACACTGGGTGATCCGATCGAGGCCCAGGCGCTGCTGGACACCTACGGTCAGGAGCGCGCGGCGGACCGGCCGCTGTGGCTGGGGTCGTTGAAATCCAATATCGGGCACGCGCAGGCCGCGGCCGGTGTGGGCGGCGTCATCAAGATGGTGATGGCCATGCGGCACGGCGTACTGCCGCGGACGCTGCATGTGGATCGGCCGTCGAGCAAGGTGGATTGGTCCACGGGGCACATCGAATTGCTCACCGAACCGGTGGCGTGGCCGGAGGCGGATCGGCCGCGGCGCGCCGGGGTGTCGTCCTTCGGTATCAGCGGCACCAATGCGCATGTCGTCATCGAACAGGCGACTGAACCGATTCGGACCTTGGACGGCGTCGAGACCCTTCCGGTCGGCGAAGTGCTGCCGTGGGTGGTTTCGGCACGCAGCGGTGCGGCACTGGCCGACCAGGCCGGACGGCTGGTCGCGGCCGTGGTCGAGCGTGATCTGGATCCGGCGGATGTCGGCTTCTCGCTGGCTTCCACGCGCGGCGTCTTCGAGCATCGCGCGGTTGTCTTCGGGGACAACCGAACCGCTCTGCTGTCGGGGACGCGGGCGATCGCCGAGGACTCGCAGTCCACCGGCGTGGTGTCCGGTCGCGTGGTTCCGGGTTCGACCGGTCTGGTGTTCTCCGGTCAGGGTGCGCAGTGGGCCGGGATGGCGAGCGAGTTGCGCCGGGCGTATCCGGTGTTCGCCGAGCACTTCGACGCCATCGTCGCCGAGATCGATCCCCTACTGGGGCAGGCGGATTCGCTGAGCGTCGTGCTGGCGTCCGAGGACCTCGTCGATCGGACGGTGTACGCGCAGGCCGGGTTGTTCGCCTTCGAGGTCGCGCTCTACCGCCTGCTCGAATCGTGGGGCGTGCGGCCCGATATGGTCGCGGGCCACTCGATCGGTGAGGCGGCTGCCGCGCATGTGGCGGGCGTGCTGTCGCTGACCGACGCGTGCGTGCTGGTGGCCGCGCGTGGCCGGTTGATGCAGGCCCTGCCCGGCGGCGGCGCGATGGTCGCCGTTGGTGCGTCGCAGGCCGATGTGACGCCTTTGCTGACCGCGGGTGTCGCGGTCGCGGCGGTGAACGGGCCGTCGTCGGTGGTGCTCTCCGGTATCGAGGACGAGGTCCTCGCGGTCGTCGAGGAATGCGTCGAACGTGGCTGGCGGACCCATCGCTTGCGGGTCTCGCACGCCTTCCACTCGGCGCTCATGGAGCCCATGCTGGCCGAATTCGCCTCGGCGATCGAGGGTTTGGCCTTCGCCGAGCCGGTGATTCCGCTGGTGTCGACCGTGACCGGTGCGATTGTCACCACTGAGATGACCGATCCGCAGTACTGGGTGGGTCAGGTCCGCTACACGGTGCGGTTCGCCGATGCTGTTGCCGCAATGGTGGATTCGGGTGTATCGCGGTTCGCCGAGATCGGTCCCGACGCGGTGCTGACTCCGATGGTCGCGCAGATCACGGACGGCGCGGTGGCGCTGGTACGGCGCGACCGCGCCGATGCCGCCACCCTGCTGACCGGAGTGGCCGGATTGTTCGTCTCCGGCGCCGAGGTGGACTGGGCTCGTTTTTATGCCGGTACCTCCGCGCGGCGAATCGACCTGCCTACCTATGCCTTCCAGCGCGAGCGGTATTGGCTCGATGCCCGCAAACTGCTCGCGCAATCGTGGATGGGCACCGAGCTGGGCGGCGTGACCGACGCCGGGCTCGAGACGGTGGAGCATCCGCTGCTGGGCGCCGTGGTATCGCATCCGGATTCGGGTCAGCTGACCTTCACCGGCCGGTGGTCGCTGGACTCGGTGGAATGGCTGGCCGACCACAGCGTGCACGGCACGGTGCTGCTACCGGGTACCGGATTCGTGGAGCTGGCCGCGCATGTCGGCGGCCTGCTGGGCTGCGACGTCGTAGAGGAACTCATCCTGCACACCCCGCTCACCCTGCCCGCCGACGGCAGCGTCGCGGTGCAGGTCGCGGTGGCCGATGCGGACGACGCCGGTCGCCGACGGCTGCGCGTGCATTCCAGGCCGGCGGCCGAGGGGCGGTGGACGCTGCACGCCGAGGGCATCCTCGCCGAGGGCGCGGAATCCCATGACGTGGCAGCCGATTTCGACCTGGCCACCTGGCCTCCGGTCGGCGCGCAGCCGCTGGATGTCGATGGCGCCTATGACGATCTGTTCGCGCTCGGATACGGGTACGGCCCGTTCTTCCAGGGGCTGCGGGCGGCGTGGCAACGCGGCGATGAACTGTTCGCCGAGGTCGCGCTGCCGGACCCCGAGGACGCCGACGGTTTCGGCATCCATCCCGCGCTGTTCGACGCGGCCCTGCATGCCGGAATCCTGCACGGCCGCAAGGCCGGTGAGGCGGTGCTGCCGTTCGCCTGGAACCGGGTGGTCCTGCACTCGGCCGGGGCCGCCACCGTGCGGGTTCGCAGTGTTCCCGTGGGTGACGACTTCGCCGTGCAGATCGCCGACGAGCAGGGGCGGCCCGTCGTGTCGGTGGGCGCGTTGGTATCCCGGCCGGTTCCGGTCGAACGGCTCAGCGCCGACCGGTCGCCGGACGCCTTGTTCACCGTGGAATGGGTTGCGGCGCAGCCCTCGTCGGAGCGTGTCGGACCGGATCGCGTCGCGACTCTCGGTGCCGACCGCGACCTCGCGGCCCTGATCACCGATCTGGACGCGGCCCAGGATCCGGTCGTTCCCGAAGTCGTCCTGCTCGAATGCCCGCGCCACGACGGCTTGCCGACAGACGCGGCCCGCCAGGTGCTGGGAACTGTGCTCGATACCGTTCAGCGGTGGATGGCTGAAACTCGCTTCGCCAACTCACGTTTGGTGGTTCTCACCGAACATGCTGTGGCAGTCGGCGATTCCGAGTCCATCGCCTTGGATCAAGCGCCGGTGTGGGGTCTGCTGCGTGCCGCGCAGGCCGAGAATCCCGGTCGATTCCAGCTGCTGGATGTGGAGCCGGGCGGCGCTGTCTCCGCGGACACCCTGGCGGCCATCGCCGGGGAACCCGAAGCCGCGCTTCGCGGCTCGACCGTGCTCGTGCCGCGATTGACCCGCCGGACACCGGGCACGAGTCCCGGGCCGATCGAATCCATCGAGCCCGGAACAGTGCTGGTGACCGGCGGCACCGGCGGTCTCGGTGCGGTCATCGCCCGCCACCTCGTGACCGAACACGGTGTGCGCCACCTGCTTCTGACGTCCCGTCGCGGCCCGCATGCTCCCGGTGCGGCCACGTTGCTCGACGAACTGACCGAGCTCGGCGCCGAGGTCACCGTCGCGGCGTGCGATGTATCGGATCGGTCGGCGTTGACGGCGCTGCTGGCGGGCATCTCCGATGAGCATCCGCTGGTCGGTGTGGTGCACGCGGCGGGCATCGCCGACAACGGTGTGATCGAGTCCATGTCGGCGGATCGCATCGACGCCGTGTTCCGCCCCAAGGTGGACGCCGCGTGGCATCTGCACGAGCTCACGCGTGACAAGGCGCTGTCGTTGTTCGTGCTGCTGTCCTCCGCGGGCGGGCTGGTGCTGGCCGCTGGTCAGGCGAATTACGCCGCGGCGAACGTCTTCCTGGACGCCCTCGCCGCGCATCGGCACGCCCTCGGACTGCCCGCGACCGCGCTCGACTACGGCATGTGGGAGCGGTCGAGCGGGCTCGGTGCCGAGTTGTCCGAGGACGACTTCGACCGCATGCGCAGGCAGGGCTTCCCGCCACTGTCCGAGTCCGAAGGTCTCGCACTGTTCGACGCGGCGGTGGCTGCCGGGACTCCCCAGATGGTGGCGTTGCGGATCGATCCGGCGGTGCTGCGCACCCGGGGCGACCAGATTCCGCCCCTGGCACGGGGACTCGTCCCGACACTGGTGCGCCGCGCCAACCGGACCCCGGCGGGTCAGGCGCTGCTGCAACGGCTGGCGGGCCTCTCGGAGGCCGATCGCGCCGCTGCGCTGGTCGATTTCGTCCGCACCGTGGCGGCCGGGATCCTCGGCCACGCCTCCGGTGAGGCCGTCGCACCGCAGCAGGCCTTCCAGCAGCTCGGGTTCGACTCGTTGAGCGCCATCGAGTTCCGCAACAGGCTCAATACCGCGACCGGCCTGCAACTCCCGGCCACGCTGATCTTCGATTACCCGACCCCGCAGGCCGTCGCCGAATTCATCGGCGCGCAACTCACCGGCACCGCCGCCGTCGAGGAGCGCGCGGTGAGCCGGGTTCGCGCGGACGACGAGCCGATCGCCGTGGTGGCGATGGCTTGCCGCTATCCGGGCGGGGTCGCGTCGCCGGAAGACCTGTGGCAGTTGGTTGTCGAGGGCGTCGACACCGTCGGCGCCATGCCGGTGGATCGCGGCTGGGACCTCGAGGGGATCTACGATCCCGAACCCGGCAAGCCGGGTAAGACCTATACGCGCAGCGGTGGATTCCTGTACTCCGCGGCGGAATTCGATGCCGACTTTTTCGGAATCAGCCCGAACGAGGCCACGATGATGGATCCCCAGCAGCGGTTGCTGCTGGAGGTCTCCTGGGAGGCGTTCGAACGCGCCGGCCTGGATCCGGCGGCGCTGCGCGGCAGTTCGACCGGCGTGTTCACCGGCCTGATGTACCACGACTATGCCCGGGCGACCGGGACCGGCAGCGGCTCCGCGGGCAGTCTGGTGTCGGGCCGGGTGTCGTATGTGTTCGGTCTGGAAGGACCGTCCGTCACCGTGGACACGGCGTGCTCGTCGTCGCTGGTGGCCCTGCATCTGGCCGGGCAGTCGCTGCGCTCGGGCGAGTGCGATCTGGCCCTGGCCGGTGGCGCCGCGGTCATGGGGACGCCGGACATGTTCCTGGAGTTCGGTCGCCAGCGCGGGTTGTCGCCGGACGGGCGGTGCAAGTCGTTCTCCGACAGCGCCGATGGCGTGGGTTGGGCCGAAGGTGTCGGCGTCCTGGTGCTGGAGCGGTTGTCCGATGCCCGCCGCAATGGGCATGAAATCCTCGCGGTCATCGCCGGTTCGGCGGTGAACCAGGATGGCGCGTCGAATGGTCTGGCCGCGCCGAACGGTCCCTCGCAGCGGCGCGTGATCCGCCAGGCACTGGCCAATGCCGGTCTCGCGCCGGTCGACGTCGACGCGGTGGAGGCGCACGGCACCGGAACGACGCTGGGCGATCCGATCGAAGCCCAAGCGCTGCTCGCCACCTACGGGCAGGACCGCGCCGCGGACCGTCCGCTGTGGCTGGGGTCGCTGAAGTCGAACATCGGACACGCGCAGGCCGCGGCCGGTGTGGGCGGTGTGATCAAGATGGTGATGGCCATGCGGCACGGGCTGCTGCCGCGGACGCTGCACGCGGATCAGCCCAGCACCAAGGTCGATTGGACCGAGGGGCAGGTGCGGCTGCTGACCGAGGCGGTGCCGTGGCCGGAGGTCGGCCGGGCTCGCCGGGCGGGCGTGTCGTCGTTCGGTATCAGCGGTACCAATGCGCACGTCATCATC
Source organism: Nocardia sp. JMUB6875 (assembly GCF_041154655.1). Classification (NCBI taxonomy): domain Bacteria; kingdom Bacillati; phylum Actinomycetota; class Actinomycetes; order Mycobacteriales; family Nocardiaceae; genus Nocardia; species Nocardia sp. JMUB6875. Next base: position 16,359 of record NZ_BAAFGR010000020.1, on the reverse strand, counting down.
GAGCAGGCCCCGATCAGTCAACCTGCGGCGGAACAGCTCCCGGCGCAGGCGATTCCGGCGGGCGGGCTGCTGCCGTGGGTGCTTTCGGCGCGCAGTGCGGCGGCGCTGACCGGCCAGGCCGCCCGATTGTCGGCGCACCTGGGTTCGCCGACATCGCCGGTGGCGGAACACGATCCGATCGATGTCGGTTTCTCACTGGCTTCGACGCGCAGCGTGTTCACCCATCGGGCCGTCGTGCTGGCCGAGGACAGTGCGGACCTGATCGCGGGCGTGCACGCCTTGGCCGCGGGCACGGACGCGCCCGGCGTGGTGTCGGGTCGCGCGGTGGCGGGTTCGACGGCGCTGGTGTTCTCGGGGCAGGGCGCGCAGTGGGCCGGGATGGCGACCGAGTTGCGCAAGGCGTACCCGGTGTTCGCGGATCATTTCGACGCCATCGTGGACGAGTTGAATCCATCGCTGGCACAGCAGGTTCCGCTGGATGCCGCGTTGACGTCCGAGGAGCTCGTCGACCGGACGGTGTTCGCGCAGGCGGGATTGTTCGCCTTCGAGGTGGCTCTGTTCCGGCTGCTCGAATCCTGGGGCCTGCGTGCCGATGTGGTGGCGGGCCACTCCATCGGTGAGGTCGCCGCGGCACATGTGGCCGGAGTGCTGTCGCTGACCGACGCGTGCGTGCTGGTGGCCGCGCGCGGCCGGTTGATGCAGGCGCTGCCCGCCGGTGGGTCGATGGTCGCGATCGGCGCCGCCGAAAGCGATGTGCTGCCATTGCTGTCGGGCGAGGTGTCGGTGGCGGCGGTGAACGGTCCGTCATCGGTGGTGATCGCCGGTGCCGACGACGCGGTCGCGGCCGTTGCCGACGTATGTGTCGAAAAGGGTTGGCGGACGAATCGTTTGCGGGTTTCGCACGCGTTCCATTCGGTATTGATGGAACCGATGCTGGCCGAATTCGGCACGGCGATCGCGAATCTGACATTCGAGCGACCGAGTATCACCCTGGTGTCGACGGTGACAGGTGCGCGGGTAAGTGATGAGATGCGCGATCCGTCGTACTGGACCAACCAGGTTCGGGAGACGGTGCGATTCGCGGATGCTATTGCCACGATGGCGGATTCGGGTGTGTCCAGGTTCGCCGAGATCGGCCCCGACGCCGTTTTGACCCCGATGATCGTCCAGACCCTCGACGATGAGCACCCGGCCGCCACGGTGGTGCCGCTGGCGCGCCGCGGCAAGGCCGACGCTGTATCGGTGTCGAACGGGGCGGCCGGACTGTTCGTCTCCGGCGCGGACCTCGACTGGGCCGCGATGTACGAAGGAACCGGCGCTCGGCGAATCCCCCTGCCCACCTATGCCTTCCAGCGTGACCGGTATTGGATGCCCGACGGAGCCACCGGCAAGGGCGATGCCCGATCGCTGGGCCTCGCCACCACCGGACACCCGCTGGTGCCCACGGTCATCGCACAACCCGACACCGGCGGTGTGATCCTGACCGGCCGCCTGTCGGTCCAGACGCACCCCTGGCTGGCCGATCACGGCGTGCTCGGCACCGTCCTGTTCCCAGGATCAGGTCTGGTCGAACTCGCCCTGCAAGCCGGCAGCAGGGTGAGCCTTCCGACGCTGACGGACTTCGTCCTGCACGCGCCGCTGGTGCTACCGGAGACGGGCGGAATCGCGGTGCGCAGCGTGGTCGGCGCCGAGGACGAGACAGGTCAGCGCCCAGTGCGGATCTACTCGGCCCCCGAAGGCGAGAGCGACTCGGCATCGTCGTGGACACTGCATGCCGAAGGCGCGCTCACCGCCGGTGACGCGGTCGAGGCTTCCGATCTCACCGCGTGGCCTCCGATCGGAGCGCAGCCGCTGCCGGTCGGCGGTGTCTATGACGAGCTGCGCGCCGACGGGTACGAGTACGGGCCCGCCTTCCAAGGTTTGAGCGCGGCATGGCAACGCGGCGACGAAGTGTTCGCCGAGGTAGCACTGCCCGACCCGCGGGAAGCGGCGGAATACGGGCTCCATCCCGCACTGCTCGATTCCGCCCTGCATGCCCTGCTCATCGGCGGCGCGGACGAGGCCGGACCGGTATTGCCGTTCGAATGGTCCGGTGTCACCGTGCACGCGACGGGAGCCGACACCTTGCGCGTTCGCGCGACCCGCGTCGGCGACAACACCGTGCGGGTGGATCTCGCTGATGCGACCGGCGCTCCGGTGGCGACGGTGCGCCGACTGGCCGCCCGGCCGGTCGATGCCGCGCAGCTCGCGGCGATCACCTCGACGGTCGACAATGCGATGTACCGGGTCGAGTGGACGCCGATATCGGTGTCCGACAGTGAGATAAGCACCGTGTCGTGGGCGGATCTCGGTGACGAGGTCCCGGCCGCGGTGGTGCTGGACGCTCCGGCGGGGAATGATCCCGACGCCGTTCGCGCCGCGACCCACGCTGTGCTGCAGGTGCTTCAGAGCTGGATCACCGATCACCGATCCAGCCGAACGGCATTGGTGATCCGGACCCGCGGCGCGGTTTCGGTTGCCGGGGAGGATATTACGAACCTCGCCGGTGCCGCGGTGGCCGGTCTGGTTCGCTCCGCGCAGGCGGAGGGCTCGGGTCGAATCGTCCTGGTGGACACCGATTCCGATGTCGCCGGGCCGCTGGGCGGGATCCTGGCCTCCGGGGAACCGCAGGTGGCCGTGCGCGGCGGGCGAGTGCACAGCGCACGACTGGTCCGGGCGACGACCACTTCGGATCCGGGCGTCGCTTTCGGTCCGGACGAGACCGTGCTCATCACCGGCGCCAGCGGCTTCCTGGGCGGATTGTTCGCCCGGCACCTGGTGAAAACCCATGGTGTCCGGCATCTGCTGCTCCTGAGCCGCCGTGGCGAGTCGGCGCCCGGCGCCGCCGAGCTGGCCGCCGAACTACGCGGTGGCGGCGCCGAAATCGACTTCGCCGCCTGCGATGTCGCCGACCGTGCCGCGCTCGCCGAGGTCCTGTCCGCCATCCCCGCGAGCCGTCCGCTCACCGGTGTCTTCCACACCGCCGGTGTGCTCGACGACGGCGCCATCGCCTCGCTGACCCCGGATCGAACGGATACGGTGTTGCGCCCCAAGGTCGATGCGGCCCTGCACCTGCACGAGCTGACCGCCGGGCTGCCGCTGAAGGCGTTCGTGCTGTTCAGCTCAGCGGCCGGAGCGTTCGGCAGTCCGGGGCAGGGCAACTATGCCGCGGCCAATGCCTGCCTGGACGCGCTGGCCACACATCGCCGGGCCTCCGGGCGCAGCGGGCAGTCCCTCGCGTGGGGGCTGTGGAGCGGTGACGGCGGCATGGGCGATGAGCTCGGTGACGTCGACCGGCGTCGCATGGCCCGTTCGGGAATGCTGCCGCTGTCGGCGGAGCAGGGCTTGGCACTGTTCGAGGCGGCCGCTGAAATCGACACGGCGGCACCGGTTCTCGCCAAGCTCGACAAGGCTGGACTCCGCGACGCCGGGTTCGCGACGGCCCTGCTGTCCGGGCTCGTCCCCGCTCGCCCGGTATCGGCCGCCCCGGCCGCACTGCGCGCCCGGCTGGCCGACACCCCCGCGGGCGAACGCCTCGGCGTGCTCGTCGATCTGGTCCGTGACCAGGTGGCCGCGGTGCTGGGGCATGCGAACGCGAAGGCCATCGCGGCCGACCGGGCCTTCAACGAGCTGGGCTTCGATTCCATCACCGCCATCGAATTCCGCAACGCCCTCAAATCCGCGACCGGCCTGGCCTTGCCCGCGACCCTGATATTCGACTACCCGTCACCGGAGACGCTGGCCGAATACCTGGCCGAAGAGTTCACCGACGACCACCACCCCGGGGCGTCTTCGGATGCGTCGGAGGACGAGATTCGCACTGCGCTCCAGACGATTTCGCTGACCAGTCTCCGCGAGGCCGGACTGCTGGAGGCACTCATGCGGCTCGCTCAGGGGCAGCAACGCCCGGAGGAGACGACGGCGGACGAGTCCATCGACGAACTCGATATCGACGACTTGATCAATCTGGCTTACAACTCCGAGGACTAGCGATATGACGAATACCGAGAGCACCGCCAAACTCGCCGACGCGCTACGGGCCTCGCTGAAGGAAACCGAGCGGCTGCGGGCGCGCAATCGTCAGCTCGACGCGGCCCTGCGCGAGCCGATCGCGATCGTCGGCATGGCCTGCCGGTACCCCGGCGGCGTCGAATCACCGGAAGACCTGTGGCGCTTGGTCTCCGACGGCGTCGACGCCACCACCGAGCTCCCCGACAACCGCGGCTGGGATATCGAACGCATCTACGACCCCACCGGCGAACTGCCCGGCCGCTCCCACACCCGATCCGGCGGATTCCTGCACAGCGCGGGCGATTTCGATCCCACCTTCTTCGGCATCAGCCCGAACGAGGCGGCCACCATGGATCCGCAGCAGTTCCTGCTGCTCGAAACCTCCTGGGAGGCCTTCGAACGCGCCGGAATCGACCCGGCGACCCTGCGCGGCAGCGCGACCGGCGTGTGGGTCGGCATGATGTACCACGACTACCCGGCCAATACGAACGCCGGATCGCTGGCATCGGGCCGGCTCTCCTACACCTTCGGACTCCAGGGGCCGTCGGTCACCGTCGACACCGCGTGCTCGTCCTCGCTGGTGGCCATGCACTCCGCCGCCGCCGCACTGCGCGCGGGCGAGTGCGAACTGGCCCTGGCGGGCGGTGTGACCGTGATGGCGGGCCCGGACACGTTGATCGAGTTCAGCCGCCAGCGCGGGCTGGCCATCGACGGCCGCTGTAAGTCGTTCTCCGACAGCGCCGACGGCGTCGGCTGGGCCGAGGGCGCCGGTGTGCTGGTGCTGGAACGACTGTCCGACGCGCAACGCAACGGCCACCGGATTCTCGCCGTGCTGGCCGGTTCGGCGGTGAACTCCGACGGCGCCTCCAACGGCCTGACCGCGCCCAACGGCCCCGCGCAGCGGCGCGTCATCGAGCAGGCGCTGGCCAGTGCCGGAATCTCCGCGGATGGGGTCGACGCGGTCGAAGGGCACGGCACCGGAACGACTCTGGGCGACCCGATCGAGGCGCAGGCCCTGCTGGGCACCTACGGTCGCGATCGTGCGCCGGAGCGGCCGCTGTGGCTGGGGTCGCTGAAGTCGAACATCGGGCACGCCCAGGCCGCCGCGGGTGTGGGCGGCGTGATCAAGATGGTGATGGCGATGCGGCACGGGACGCTGCCGCGCACGCTGCACGTGGACCGGCCGTCGACGAAGGTCGATTGGTCGGCGGGCGAGGTGCGACTGCTGACCGAACCGGTGTCGTGGCCGCGGCGGGATCGCCCACGCCGCGCGGGTGTTTCGTCCTTCGGCATCAGCGGCACCAACGCGCACGTGATCATCGAAGAGGCTCCCGTGGCCGAACCGGCTCCCGCCGCCGCGGCGACCCCGGCCGAACCCGCCGGGGCGGTCCTGCCCTGGGTGCTGTCCGCCGCCGGTGCCCGTGCGCTCGGCGAGCAGGCCGTTCGCCTGCGGTCGTATGTCAGCGAAAACGCCGTCGCGGCAAATGATGTCGGGTTCTCCCTGGCCGCCACCCGCGCCACGCTCGGCCATCGAGCGGTGGTCCTCGGCGCCGATAGCGACGAATTGCTCTCGGGTATCGAGGCATTGGGTCGCGGGGACTCCGTACCCGGTGTGGTGTCGGGTCGCGCGGTTTCGGGATCGACGGGCTTCGTCTTCTCGGGTCAGGGTGCGCAGTGGGCCGGTATGGCCGAGCAGCTACGTACTCACCCGACCTTCGTGGAGACATTCGACAAGATCGTCGCGGAGCTGAATCCGCTTCTCGACCAGCCGGTTTCGCTCGACGAGGCACTGGCCTCCACGGACCTGGTCAACCAGACGGTCTTCGCGCAAGCCGGACTGTTCGCCTTCGAGGTCGCGGTGTATCGCCTGCTCGAGGCGTGGGGCATGCGCCCGAATCTGTTGGCGGGCCACTCGATCGGCGAGATCGCCGCCGCGCATATCGCCGGAGTGCTGTCACTCTCGGACGCCTGCGCCCTGGTGGCCGCGCGCGGCCGGTTGATGCAGGCCCTCCCCGCCGGTGGCGCGATGGTCGCGGTGGGAGCGCCGGAATCCGCCGTGGCCCCGCTGCTGACCGACGGCGTATCGATCGCGGCCGTGAACAGCCCCACCTCGGTGGTGATCTCCGGCGTCGAGGCCGAGATCGACGCACTGGCCGAGCTATTCGCCGAGAAGTCCTGGCGGACAAGCCGTCTGCGGGTATCGCACGCGTTCCACTCCGGATTGATGGACCCGATGTCGGCGGAGTTCGCCGCGGTGGTCGAGGGCCTGAGCTTCGCCCGGCCGACCATTCCGCTGGTGTCGACCGTGACCGGCGCCCGGGTGACCGATGAGATGTCGGACCCGGCGTACTGGGTGCGTCAGGTCCGCGCCACCGTGCGGTTCGCCGACGCGGTCACCACGATGGCGGACGCGGGTGTGGTGCGCTTCGCCGAGATCGGGCCGGACGCGGTCCTCACGCCCATGGTGGCGGACACCGTGGACGCCGAAGGCACCGTCACGGTGGCGGTGGCACGCCGCGACGCGGCCTCGACCGCCTCCGTGACGACCGCGGTCGCGAAGTTGTTCGTCTCGGGCGCCGAGGTGAACTGGACCGCGTTCTATCCCGGAGCGCGACCGATCGACCTGCCCACCTACGCGTTTCAACGCGAGCGGTACTGGCTCGATGCGAAGCGGTATCTGTCGACGACGTGGCTGGCCGCCGAGGCCGATGCCGCGGGATTGGATCCCGTCTCCCATCCGCTGCTGGGAGCGATTGTCCCGCAGCCGGATTCGGGCGGGATGAGCTTCGTCGGCCGATGGTCGCTGGACTCGGTCGGTTGGCTGGCCGATCACAGCGTGCTCGGCACGGCCCTGCTGCCGGGGACCGGTTTCGTCGAATTGGCGACCCATGTGGGCGGATTGATCGGCCAGCCGCGAGTAGAAGAGCTGATCCTGCACGCGCCGCTGACACTGCCCGCCCGCGACGGGGTTTCGGTCCAGGTGGTGGTCGGCGCGGCGAATGATTCCGGGCGACGGCGCATCACGATTCACTCGCGCCAACCCGATGCCGTCACATGGACATTGCACGCGGAGGGCGACCTCACCGCCGAAGACCGCGAGCCCGATTTCGATCTCGCCGCCTGGCCTCCGGCCGACGCCGAGCCGATCGACGTCACCGACGCGTACACCGAGCTGCTGGACGCCGGATACGGATACGGCCCCTATTTCCAAGGCATGCGGGCGATGTGGCGACGCGGCGAGCACGGGGCCGACGGTCACGAACTGTTCGCCGAGGTGGCCCTGCCGGATGCGGAGGCCGCCGAAGGCTATGGCCTGCACCCCGCGCTGTTCGACGCGGCCATGCACGCCCTCATCGTGGATCAGCTTCGCAATGGCGGCCTCGACGCGCCCGCGCTCCCGTTCAGCTGGCGGGGTGTCGCACTGCACGCGGCCGGGAGCAGCGCCGTCCGGGTCCGAATCCGGGTGCACGACAACCGCTTCACGCTGTGGCTGGCCGACAGCACCGGCAGCCCGGTGTTGTCGGTCGACTCGCTGGACACCCGTCAGGTGTCCGCGGACCGGCTGCGCGCCGACCGGGTGGCCGATGCCTTGTTCACGGTGGACTGGGTCGCGGCGTCGGTCGGCACCGGTTCGGCGGCCCTGGCACGCACGGCGGTCATCGGCGCGCCAGGCTCGGCGGAAGTGCGCGGCTATGCGGACCTCACGTCGCTGATCGCGGAACTCGACGCGGCGGCCGAAGCCGTTGTCCCCGCGCTGGTTCTGCTCTATTCCGCCGATACCGGCGACGCGTCCTCGCACGACGCCCGCGAGGCGGTGCACGGCGTGCTGGCCGCTGTTCAACAGTGGTTGGCAGACCCCCGATTCGCCGAGTCCCGCCTGGTGATCCTGACCCGCGACGCGGTCCGCACCAGCGAGTGGGAACAGGTACGCCCGGCACAGGCCCCGGTCTGGGGTTTGGTGCGCGCGGCCCAGGCCGAGCATCCGAACCGGTTGCAGCTCTTGGATCTCGAGGCCGCGGCCGACCACGATCCGGCCGCCGTCGCCACCGCCGCCACGGCCCTGGCGACCGAGCCGGAGGGCGCGCTGCGCGACGGGAAGCTCCTGGTGCCGCGCCTGGTTCAGCATCAGCTCACCGAGGAGAACCGCGAGCCCGTCGAGCCGTTGGACACCGGCACCGTGCTGATCACCGGCGGCACCGGTGGGCTGGGCGCGCTGTTCGCCCGGCACCTGGTCACCGAATACGGTGCGCGGCGGCTGGTTCTGACCTCCCGGCGGGGGCCGGAAGCTCCCGGCGCGGACGCGTTGTGCGCCGAGTTGACCGAACTCGGTGCGCAGGTGACCATCCTCGCCTGCGATGTCTCCGATCGGGACGCGCTGAAAGCCGTACTCGACGGGATCGGGTCCGAGCACCCGCTGACGGGTGTCGTGCACGCGGCGGGCGTCGCCGACCACGGTCTGATCGAATCGATGACGGGCAGTCGCATCGATGCGGTGTTCGCGCCCAAGGCCGACGCCGCGTGGCATCTGCACGAACTCACCAGCGACCTGCCGCTGTCGCTGTTCGTGCTGGTGTCCTCCGCCGGTGGGTTGGTGCTGGCCGCCGGACAGGCCAACTACGCGGCGGCCAACGTCTACCTCGATGCCCTCGCCAGCTATCGCCGGGCGGCCGGGTGGGCGGCCACCTCGATCGATTACGGCCTGTGGGAACGATCGAGCGGTCTGGGCACGGAACTCTCGGACGAGGATTTCGAACGAATGCGGCGACAGGGCTTTCCGGCGCTGTCGGAAGCCGACGGCCTGGCGCTGTTCGATGCCGCCGTGACCTCCGGCGTCGCCCAGCTGGCCGCGCTGCCGATCGACCGGGCCGTGCTGCGTACACGAGCCGAGCACGCACCCGCCCTGATTCGCGGGCTGGTGCCGGTGGCGGCACAGCGCGAGACGCCGTCACCGCTGCTGGAGCTGGTCGGCCTGCCGTCCGCCGAGCGGCTGCCGCTACTGGTGGAGTTCGTGCGCAAGCAGGCGGCCAAGACGCTCGGCTACGCGGATTTCGAGCTCATCGAGGTCGACAATGTGTTCGGCGAAATGGGATTCGACTCGCTCACCGCGGTCGAATTCCGCAACGCGCTGCGCGACGCCACGGGCGTGCAGTTGCCCGGCACCCTCGTCTTCGACTTCCCGACGCCCCAGATCCTCGCGAAACAGCTGGACGAACGACTGGCCGAAGGCGCGGGCTCGCTCGCGAACGCGGTCAGCGCGGCCGCCCAGCGCGATCGCGAGGAGGGCGTCGCCGATGACTCGCTGTACGGCATGTTCCGCACCGCGGTCGGTCGGGAACAGTATTCGGTCGCCTTCCTGCTGCTGCACCTGGCGGCACAGATGCGCGACCTGTTCACCGCCAACGAGGTGCCGGAGGTCGAGCCGGAGCTCATCCGGATGACCGAGGGCGACGCCACGCCGCGCATCATCTGCATCGCCCCGCCGATGGCGGCGGGTGGTGTGCGCCAATACGCCCGCGTGGCAAGCAAACTGCGGACGGCCCGCGACGTGGTCGGCCTCGCACCGATGGGATCCCATGCGGGCGAGCCGCTGCCCACCGACTATGCCGCGGCCACCAAGGCGTTGATCAAGCCGATCCTCGACGCCGCCGGCGGGCAGCCGTTCGTGCTGTTCGGGTACTCCTCCGGCGGAGTGCTGGCCTACAGCGTCGCCGAACAGCTGGAGGCGTTCGGCGGGCCGACGCCGACGGGCGTGGTGCTGGTGGACAGCTACCGGGTGGCCGAGGGCGACGGCAGTGAGTGGATTCTCAAGCCGGTCGCCGAGAACATGGTGACCAACGAGGCCGCCTTCGATCGCTTCGATCCGGCCCGTTTGACCGCCATGGGCCAGTACATTCAGGTGCTCCGCGGCATCCTGCCCGGGAAGATCGCCGCGCCCACGCTGTTCCTGCAGTGCGCGCAGCGGATTCCCGGTGTGCCCGAGGACTTCCAGGCGTGGCAGGCCCAGCCGTGGGATGAGAGCCATCGGGTGGTCCAGGTGGACGCCAACCACTTCGCCATGCTGCACGAGGGCTCGGATCAGGTCGCCGCGGCGGTCGACGATTGGCTGGAAGAGCTGGTGTGACGATGCGGCCGGGAGGGCGATTCGCCCTCCCGGCCGCTATCCGGTCATTTGGCCGTGTGCGTGAGCCGAACCGCCCCGTACCACGGAATTCGCTTGGCGCCGAGCGGCATTCGGGGGCCGACGGGCGCGAAGGCGAGCGACCACAGCAGCGGGGGCAACCGGCGGAATCGGGCCGCCATGCGGAACAATCCGATGACCTTGTCCGCGGTCCACCCCGCGTCGGCGAAGAAGCGCAGCGGTTCGAGGGGCCCGAACTTCCAGGGCGAGTTCTCGAGCAGCTTCTTGTTCACCCGGTTGAACCGGTCGACCACGGGCTTGTTGTTGACATCCATGATCCACCAGGCGATTTCGGGTCGCGCCAGTGCCGCGGCCAATCCCGAGACCTCGTCGTCGGACAGGTAGTACACCAGTCCTTCGGTCAGGACGAGCGCCTTCTTCACACCTTCGAGCGCCTGGTCGAGGAATTGCTCGCGCGCTGCCGGGTCCGCGAGGTCCACTGCGGCACGGGTGAGTTCGCAGCGCGGGGTCTCGCCTTCCAGCAGGCGGTTCTTCTCGGCGATCAAATCGGGGAAGTCGACTTCGATCCAGCGGAGGTCGGAGGGCAGGTCGAGACGGTACGGCCGCGCATCCATACCCGCCGCCATATTGATGACGAGATCGCAGCCCTCGGTGAGGGTTTCGGCGATCAGATCATCGATGACCTTGGTTCTCGTGACCAGTGGCCAGCCCGCCATCGCGTTCGATCCCTCACCCGCGACGATGGCCTTACCGGTTTCACCGGCGAGCCGTTCCGCGAGCGGGTCGTGAAAAAGCGCGTCGGGTCGGGCGGATTCGAGCGCGCGATAGGCGGCCACCCAGTGCGCGGTGTCCGAGACATTCGAAACGGGTCCAGCGGTTTCAGGCATAGTTGCGGTCTCTCTGGTCACGAATAAGTTGGGCCACACCGTGCGAGTTGGCATCGATGTAGAAGTGGCCGCCCGGAAACGATGTCTGCGTGAAGGGGCCGGTGGTGTGCGCCTGCCACTCTTTCAAGTCGGCGATGCTGGTGGCGGGATCGCTATCACCGACCAGCGCCACGACAGGCGAGTCGACTGTGGAATCCGGTGCACACGAGTAGGTTTCGATCGCCCGGTAGTCACTTCGCGTGACCGAGAGAATGAGCGACCGGAAATCGGGATCCTCCAGCAGCGCCGCGGGAGTGCCGCCGAAGTCCAGCAGGTGCCGGATCAATTCCTGATCGGTGTAGCGGTGCACACCGTGAGAACCCTTCCGCGCCGGTGCGATTCGGCCCGATACGAACAGTGTGGCGGGCGGTGTCGCCTGCTCCTGTTCGAGACGGCGGCAGGTCTCGAACGCGACCGCCGCGCCCATACTGTGGCCGAACAGCGAGTAGCCCGCGGGCCGCGGAATCAATTCGAGAATTTCCGGCAGCGCGCCCTCGACCAGCTCGGCGACGCTTCCGAGCAACGGCTCGTGCCTGCGATCCTGGCGACCGGGGTATTGCACACCCAGTACCCGGAATCGCGGTCCCAGTGTTCTGGCCAGCGGCCCGTAGGAAATGGCCGATCCACCGGCGTGTGGAAAGCAGATCAGAGTATGGGCGCCATCCTCCGCTGCGGCGGACAAGCTACGTAACCAGCTGGTGTTTGCCATGGGACCTCTCGGCGAATCGTGAATCTCATTGCAGTAGAACGGGAACCGACTGGTGACCGTTGGAGACGAAGCTGCCCAGCGGCCGGAGTTCGGCGGGATCCACCGCCAATCGCATATTCGGGAACCGCTCGAACAGGGCCGGGAGCGCGATCGCCGCCTCGAGCCGGGCCAGGGGCGCGCCGAGGCAGTGGTGCGCACCGTAGCCGAAGGCGATGTGCTCCTTGTTCTCCCGGTGCACGTCGAAATCCCCGGCGGTGTCGCCGTGAATTCCCGGGTCCCGGCTCGCGGCCCCGTAGGAGGCGAGAATCGCCTCACCCGCGGCGATCCGCACACCGGCGACCTCGATATCCTCGACCGCGTAGCGCAGGGGCAGATGCGTGATCGGCGGCTGGAAGCGCAGCGCCTCCTCGATCACCTCCGACCACGGCACCCGGCCGGCGGTTACCGCGGCCCGCTGTTCCGGATTGGTCAGCAGGGCAACGATCGCCTGGTCGAGCAGGTTGACCGTGGTCTCGTGACCGGCATTGATCACCAGGATCAGGGTGTCGATCACTTCCTTCTGGGTCAGCCGGTCGGAGTCCTCGTCGACGGCCGAGATCAGCGCGCTCGTAATGTCCTCGCCGGGATTGCCGCGCCGGTAGAAGATCAACTGCCCCATCAGCGAGACCATTTTCAGGACATTGGCCTGCGCCTGCGCCGGTGTGAAGGAGGTGTCGAAGAACCCGTCGACACACGCGTGGATCTTGGCATTCAAATGCTTTGGCACGCCGAGCAATTCACCGATGACCTGGATCGGCACCGGGTACGCGTAAGTGGGCCGCAGGTCGACGATTTCACCCGTCGGAAGGGCATCCAGTTGTTTCAGCAGTCCATCGACGATGGTTTCGATGCCCGGGCGCATCAGGGCGGTGCGGCGAGCGGTGAATGCCGGTGCCACGAGTTTGCGCAGGCGGCGATGCTGGTCGCCGTACGCGGTGAACATATTCTCCGCGATCACCCACGGGTGCAACGGCCACCGATGGTCGATCTCCCCGTTCTTGTAGGCCGTCCAGTGCTGGCGCGGATCCTTGGACACTCGGGGATCGGCGAGAAGTTCCTTCAGCACCGCGGCATCGGTGACCGCCCAGGCCGATACCCCACCGGGCAAACCCACCGGGGAGACCGGTCCGCGCTGTCGTATCCGCTCGTTTTCAGCCTGAACATCGGCGCCCGTCGGATCCAGCACAATCGCTTCAGTATTCAAGGACCAACTCCCGAGCCGCGGGGCGAACCCCGCCTCAATCTTGTTCCCGCACTGGTGATGCGGGGACCGCCCCGCCTCACCGACTCCACTTCGATGGGGATCGCTGTCGCATTACAGCGAAACTTACCACTGAGTAGTCAACGGGACTTCAGCCGAACGGGCATCTGTGAGTAACCGCGCAGCGTGGACAGCCGGCGGCGGGTCGGTTCGCCGTCGAGGCGAATATCGGGGAAGCGGTCGAAGAGGGCGGGCAAGGCCTGCAGGACCTCCAGTCGTGTCAGGCTCGCGCCGATGCAGGCGTGCATACCGGTGCCGAAGGAGAGGTGGTCCTTGGCATTGGCGCGGGTGACGTCGAAGCGGTGCGGGTCGGGGAATTTGGCGGGATCGCGGTTCGCGCCCGCCACGGAGACGACGACCGACTTTCCCGGCTCGAGCGGAACACCGCCCTCGAATTGCACCGGCTCCAGGACGCTGCGGGCCGTCATCTGCACCGACGTGTCGAAGCGCAGCAGTTCCTCGATCGCGAGCGACCAGCGTTCGGGCTCGGCGCGCAGCAGGTCGAGTTGATCCGGATGGGACAACAGGATCGGGATCGAATTGCCGAGCAGGTTCATGGTGGTCTCGAAACCCGCGCCCATCAGGACGTTCGCGCTGGCCAGCAATTCGGTGGTGGTCAGGTCGCCGGTGGTGACCAGGAGGCTGAAGATGTCCTCCCCCGGGTCGCGGCGCACCTTCTCGATGTGGGCGACGAGGTAGTCCGTCAGCGCCTCGGTCGCGAGCATGGCGCGGTGGTGGGCCTGCCAGGAGATTCCGACGTCCAGGAGCGGCGCGACGTGGCTCCCCCAGCGCAGGAACAGCTCGCGATCGGCCGCCGGGAAACCCATGATTTCCGCGATGACGGCGATCGGCACCTGGGCGGCGAAAGTCGCGATCAGGTCCACCGATTCGTGCGCGGCCATGGCGTCGAGCAGCTCGGCGGTGACCTCGCGGACCCGATCGCCCAGGCGGGCGACGGCGCGGGGGGTGAACGCGGAGGCGACGGGCTTGCGCAGGCGTCCGTGCTCGGGCGGGTCCAGCGCGAACATGGACGGCGCTTCGATCGGATTGGGCGGCACCGCGATTCGCTCGGCGTAGCGGCGCAACGGCAACGGCACCGCGGAATCGATGGGCTTACGCACGCCGAATCGCCTGTCCCGCAGGATTTCCCGGCATGTCTCATAGCCGAAGACGGCATATCCCGCGCGCGTGACCTGTACCCCGCCGTCACCGCGCAGCTGATCGATCAGCGAGTACGGGTCATCGTAGCCTTCGTCCCCACTCATCAGCCGCGCCAGCAGGTCCCCCTGGGCGCGCAATGCGAGAAACCCCAGCCGCGGCAACCCATGCTCCGCCGCCCACCTGATCGAGTATCTCGCATCCATCAAAACCCCTGTGCCGTAACGGAAACCGCGAGCGCCAATGCCTCGCCGATCCCAATATAGGACGAAGCGCCCTTATTGCGCCCTCGGCGAGGCATCATAAAAGTCGGCGGCGCTATTCGCCGAAGAACGGGTGATCGACGACGTAGAGCCACCGCCCGTCCGGTTGCCTGCGCGCGACCTCGGTCGTGGTGGTGGTCAGCGGCTGGGGCGCCAGACCGGTGGCGGTCGCCTCGCTGGACAGCAGTGCGATATCGCCTGCCGTGTGAATCTGCCGCAGGCGCAGGGAGACTTGTGCTCCGGCGGCGATGTAGTCGCGCAGGCTTTCCCGGATCGCGTCGGTGCCCGCCACCACGGTCCCCGGGGTGGGCGCGAAAACCGCCGCGGGCTCGTACAGTTCGACCAGTCCGTCGAGATCGCCCGCCACCAGTCGCTTCGCGAAGAGTTCGGCCAGCTCCTCCGGCGTCCCGGCCAGCTCCGGTGTGCGCGCCGCCGGTGGCTGGTCGCCCCATCCGGTCACCCCCATCAGGTCGTGCCAGTCGGGCATCGAGCCGTAGGGCAGGCGGGCGCGCAGCAGCAGTCCGGGGAAGCTGACCGGGCTCGCCTTGCTCGGCTTGCCGTGCACCTGGGCGAGGATCTCCTCGGTGAGCGCGAAACTCAGGTCGGCCCTGGGGTACACGGCGTGCACGCGCTCCACCAGTTCGGGCGGCAGCTGCTCGCGATTGCGCCCGAGGACATCGGCGGAGATGCCGACCTGTGCGAGGGCGACCTCGGGTTCGCGGCGACCGGCGATCCCGTCGGAGGTGTGCAGCGCCACCGCGTCCCACACGATGCGCACACGCTGCTCGGCCACGCCGCGCTCACGGAGGAAGGCGGCGGCGGTGTCGGCGCCGTCGACCTCGAAGCGCTGGTCGCCATTGCCCGGTTCGCTCAACCCGATGTCATGGAGTACGCAGCTCAGGAACAGCAGCTCGTCGTCGTAGCCGGTGTCCGGATGCAGCCGCGCGGCCAGTTCCCGGGCGTACAGGTAGCTGCGCACGCTGTGTGCGAACACCACCGGGGTCTCGGCGGTCTGCGCGAAGCGGTAGGCGTCCACCGCCAAATCCGTTGTGGGCAGGTCGAAGTCGATGAACGGTTCTGGAATTCGATTGGTCAAGGTCGGTCTCCTGTGGGTTGGTGCTCCCGATTCTTCGACCTGCCCCGCAACCCGAACAGTGGCCAGAATGCCACGGTGCGTTAAATTCTGGCCATGCACGTGATCGCGGTTCTGGCGCTCGACGGTGTGGTTCCCTTCGAGCTGACGATCCCCGGACAGGTGTTCGGGGCGGCCAACAGTCGTGCGGCCGTTGCGGCCTATGAGATCCGTCTGGTCGCGCCCGGACGCGAGACCGCCACGGACCCCGCGCTCGGCGCATTCACCCTGCGCACCGACTGGGACGTGCCCGATCTGGCCGCCGCCGACACCATCATCGTGCCCGGCCACGCCAATTTCTCCGCGCCCCAATCGGATTCGGTGCTGACCGAGTTACGTGCCGCGGCAGACCGGGGCGCACGCATCGCCTCGGTGTGCGTGGGAGCCTTCACCCTCGCCGCCACCGGTCTGCTCGACGGCCGCCGCGCCACGACGCATTGGCGGCACGCGGCCGACCTCGCCGCCCGTCATCCCGAAATCGACGTGGATCCGTCCGTACTGTTCATCGACGAGGGACAGCTGCTCACCTCGGCCGGTGTGGCCGCGGGGCTCGATCTGTGCCTGCACCTGGTCCGCCGCGATCTGGGCGCCGCCGTGGCGGCCGACACCGCCCGCGCCATCGTCATGCCCCTCCAACGCGAAGGCGGCCAAGCCCAATTCATCGGGCACCCGGCCCCCGACC
>NZ_BAAFGR010000019.1:0-71310 GCF_041154655.1 Nocardia sp. JMUB6875 | reverse complement strand
CGGTCCCATTCCGAACCCGGAAGCTAAGGCCACCTGCGCCGATGGTACTGCACTCGACAGGGTGTGGGAGAGTAGGACACCGCCGGAACATCATTCGCGAAACCCCCTGACCTCGGTCAGGGGGTTTCTGCGTTTCACGGGCCTGTGGGACAACTAGATCAAATCGATACGCGCCCAACATCATTCGGCCTCGAATCTCCACTATGCGCTTCTTCTGGCCGAATCCCATTACCTCCCAAACCCTCACCGCAGCAGGTTGGACGCCCGGCCGCAGAATCGACATCACCGACTGGACCGATCGCCTCGAATCCGAGGGTTTCCACGTCTCCCGGCCAGCCGCGGCCATCCTGAAGTCTTTCGGCGGCCTGACAATTCAACCCCCAAACCTGACCTCGGCCCGCTGGCCCGCGGACTCCCTCTTTTTCGACCCCCTCGACGTAGCCAACGGCATGTACGACCGCTACGCCGATTTCGAATCCGCCCTCGGCCGACGCATGACCCCCCTCGCCGTGAACGCCAGCGGCACCACGTTCCTTCTGATCCTGGACGACGGCCGCGTAGTCTCCGACGGCATCCTCGCCCTCCACCACCTGGCCCCCACCTGGCCCCAAGCTCTCGACCTACTAATCCGCCGCCACCGCACTCCCGATCTCCTCCTCACCTACACCCGCCCCACCCCCGTGGTGCAGAGTTTCCACTCCCTCCAGGTTTGCTGATCGGATGCCGTACGATCCTCCGCGGAAGGGAGGATGCCGTGACTGGATCCGATAACGCCGCAGGTCGGCTCGAAGTGCTACCGAACGATGTCCAGGCCTTCGGCCGCCTCGCCTACCGCATTGCCGAAGAGTTGCGTGCGGGCTCGGACAACCTCGACAAAGAGGTCAAGGGCCTTCGATCCACCTGGCAGGGAGCCGCAGCGAAGTCATACGAAGCGGGCTGGACCGAAATGCATCACGGCGCCACCGAAGTCTGGGACGCCCTCTTCGACCTCGCCAGCAAGCTCGGAATCACCGCGGAAACCTACCGCGGCACCGACGCCGAATTCGGTGCCGCGTTGAGCTCCCTGGAGCTCCCATGACTGTTCCCGGCGAGGGCTACAAGGTGGACCTGAACCACCTCGACGATG
The DNA here is from genome assembly GCF_041154655.1 of Nocardia sp. JMUB6875. Classification (NCBI taxonomy): domain Bacteria; kingdom Bacillati; phylum Actinomycetota; class Actinomycetes; order Mycobacteriales; family Nocardiaceae; genus Nocardia; species Nocardia sp. JMUB6875. Next base: position 70,184 of record NZ_BAAFGR010000019.1, on the reverse strand, counting down.
TAACCGCACGCATCCGTGCCTTCAAGACCTTCTTCGAGGATTCCTTGGCAACGCTCGACAACAAGGCGAAGGCGCTGTCGGCATCCTGGTCGAGCGAAGCGGCCGCGGCATACGAGGCCGCCCACACCGAATGGCTCACGGGCGCAAACGAAGTGCGCGAAGGCATCGCCTCTCTGGAATCCGCAGCGAAGATCGCCCACGGCAACTACAGCGGAGCCGTGGCGACAAACCTCAGAATGCTCGGCCAGTGAACCGCGCAGCGGGCGGGCGGTCGCCGTGGTGAACGTCGATTTCGGTTCCTTCTACGCGGTCGGCCGAGCCTGCTTCGGCCTGGAGGACGCTCTTCAGACAGCCTTTCTCACCGAGACCGAGGCTCTCGCGGATTGCAGCGGCATGGCGGGTGTCGACGAGGCGGGTGTTGCCTGGGGTAAGGCCTATGACCAACGCGTGACCGACCTCCTCGGCATGGTGTCCGACCTCGGCGAGGCATTGGAGCAACTCGGCGGAGTAATAGTCCAAGCCGGCTACAACCACTACCTCGCCGAGTACAACAGCATCGTCGACCACGCGGGCCCTCCGACCGCCATGCCAGCGGTCCCAGTCCCGTCCTGCCGCGTCTACGGCTGCCCACCGTCCGCGGGCGGCCCCAGCGACGGCCTTCGCGACGACGCCAAGTCCCTCATCCGCCTCGCCGACAAGGTGGGTCTCCCGGTTCCCGACGGTGACACCGGAAAGCTGCAAACCTCCGCGGACGCCTGGAACCGCCTGCACACAGCCCATTCCGCAGACCTCGCCTCGGTCCTGAAGAACGCCGCGGGAGTCCTGCAACGCAATGACTCCGAAGACGCCCAACAGCTCTCCCAAAAACTCCTCGACCTGCAAGGCGCAGTCGACGACATCCTCGGCGCCTGCGGCGACCTCTCCACCTTCTGCACCGACCAGAAATCCGCTCTCGACAACCTCCGCCACGAAATCCTCACCGACATCCTGAAGGAACTCTGCCTGGCCCTCGGCGCCGACCTGGCGCTCACTTACGCGGCGTCCTTCCTGACCTTCGGCGTGAGCGCACTCGTCGGAACCGCCGCCACGGAGGGCATCGTCGCCACCTACGCGACGCGTATTGCCGAGGCAGTCAAGGGTTGGAGCACGGCCAAACGACTCCGGGAATCACAAGTTGTTTTGCGCGACCTGAGCAAGTCCCGTGCGGCGGTCCTCGAGGCGAAAGGCCTTCGCCGAGGAGCATTTTCACCGGCTGGTAAGGCCGAGCTGGCAAGTTTGCCCGAGGGCGCTGCCATCTCGAGCGCCAATGCCGACCAGGCCTTGTTCGACAAGTTCTTCCCCGAACTCGCCAATATCAATCCGATGTACAAAACCGGTGAGTGGGGTTTCCGGAACAACTGCCAATCCTGTGTCGTCTCAGTCGAAGAGCGCCTCGCCGGCAACGAGGTCACCGCGGTCCGCCGTTCGGACAAGGCCGCCACCGACTTCACCTGGCCGGACGACGTCCTCAACGCGGTCGGGCACGGAAACTCCTTCCGCGAGGTCTCCGGCTATAAGGAGATCGAGCAGCAACTTCTCGACGCTGGACCAGGCTCCCGCGGCATCGTCCACGGAGCATGGCTCGATGAGAACGGCCTCTACGAATCGGGCCACGTCTTCAACGTCATCAACCGAGACGGCAAGATCTTCTACGTGGACGGCCAAACCGGAACCTGGGCCGACCTCCACAACTACAGCGGCTTCGAATTCCTCCGAACGAACTGAAAGAGCCCACATGGACGAACCCCAGGCCCGCGCACTGGCAGCCGACTACCTCGACCGCTTCTCCTCCGAAGAGCGCCCCTTGTCCCTGTACCCCACCTCGAAGGATTACGGCTGGTGCCTCACCTTCGGCTGGAACACCCAGCGCTACCTCGAAACTCGAAACATGTCGGATTCGATGGGCCCCGGCACCGGCCCCATCGTTGTGGTGAAATCCACCGGTGATGTCTGGATGCTCTCCAGCGCACCATCTTTCGACACCCAACTCGCCAAATACGCCGCAGAGCACGACATCGAGCTGCCTGATTGACAGGTGGCGTCTTGACCTGAGCTTCGAGTTGTCGAGGATCAACGAGCGGAGGCGCTGACGCTTATGCGGATCAACTGGCCGAATCCGGTTACGGCCGAGGTCGTTGCCGCGGCCGGTTGGACGCCGGAGCGCCGGATCGACGTCACGGGTTGGGGCGAGCACTTGGACGACCAGGGGTACTTCATGTCCTCTCCCGCTGTGAACATCCTGGAGAGCTTCGGCAACCTCGTCTTGCGCCCGCCGGATTTCCCCGAAGCGCTGTGGGGTGCCGATCCGATCTTCTTCGACCCGCTCGAGGTCGGAGACAGAATGCGCGAACGCTACGCGGATCTGGAGGCGAGGATAGGGCACCGAATGACCCCGCTGGCAGCCAATTCCAGCGGCACAAGCTCGCTTCTCATCCTGGACGATGGTCGCGTGGTCTCGGATGATGTACTCGGACTGCGTCTCTTGGGAAGTGCATTCCCTGAAGCAGTCGACCTCGTTCTGCGCCGATATCGGAGGCCGGACTTCCTGGTTCGCTATGACCGCTGAACCAGTTCAAGCGCCGTCCATTCCGGCCGAGGGCAGTGCCGAAGTGGGCATTGGAGCCGCCTGCAACTGGTCAACCCGGATGGCGCAGAGTTTCGGTTCCCTCCAACTCTGCTGATCGCTGGCCATACGATCCCTCGCGCAAGGAGAGGTCGTCGATCGCAGTAGGGCATGAGGGGAATTCTTATGACTCGGAGTCGTACTTGCTCGCGGTGGTCATTCGTGCTGGTCTTGCTGATGCTGGGAAGCGGTGTCGGCTGCACGAGCCGCGACGGCAGCGATCAAGCAAAACCGTCTGTGTCGTCGGTGCGTACGGTTCAACGCACCTCGTTCGACCCGCCAAAGGTATTCAATCCTGCTCCGGCTGCCCAACTCCCGCGGATGGACCCGCCGCCGTCTCAGAGGTCGTGCGTACTGGGCGACGGTGTGTTGTTCTGCGCTACCGGCAATGGTCTGCAAGCCTTCGACTCGGCCAGCGCGCGTGTCATCTGGTCGATGCGCCCCACCGTTTCGCCTCGGGCGGAGGGCTTTTCGGCGCCCACCTTCTGGAGTAGCGCAGCACCTAAAGTCCGCGGTACGACGGTGTTCACGTTGTTCGGAGGAATGCTGCCTGGAACCGGCACAGGTCGAGACCGTTACGCATGGCAGCTCTCGGCCTCGGATGCCAAGACCGGCGCCCAGCAGTGGCAGACGACCGTCGACCTCGGCGCGGACTTCGGCCGCTACCCACTCGAAATCATCAGCGTGACAGACACATCGGTCGTCATCGGGGCGGCACCGGCACTGCCTGATCCGCCGTACCCGACACCGGCGAGGGCGAAAGCCTGGGTAGTCGACCGCGACACCCATCAAGTCCGATGGCACCGCGACGGCTTCTATCCGGGCCACGCCGCCGAGGGAGAAGTCGTTGGGCTCGTCGCGTCCGGTGGCCCGGAAACCCAGACGCTGCTTGGTCTTTCCATCACGGACGGCAACGAGCAATGGCGGCGCGTTTCCGGCTCCAACACCCGATTCGCGACCTCGAACGTGCCCGGTTTCGCAATAGTCGCGAGCGAACGCGGCGGACTCGACGTCGTAGTCCCGAAATCCGGCGCTGTCGCCTACCACCAGCCGAAGACCGGCGGCCTGGAATGCCAGTTCGACGATGAGGTGACGGTCGTCTGCCAATCCCGCGCCGGCGGCGACATCCTCACCTTCGACATCACCGCACCAGCCCAACCGCGCTGGGCCCTCGAACAATCGGCAACCCGCGAACCGCCGAAGATCACCGCCGTCTACCACGGCCTGATCTATGGCGAGAATGCCCGAGGCCAGGGAGTTTCACTCGACGCAACGTCGGGAGAAGACGCCCCGACCCAGCCCGGCATCGTGCCGATCATGGTCGACCGATACATCGGTATCGCCGACGGAGCAGTCCACCTTCCGCTCGAGTAGCCGCTGCCTACCTCTCTACGTCTATTCCGGCCTGAGGTACGAGGCGCGGCGGACCAGCACCGTCTCCTTGGTCACGACCACGCCCCTCAGCAACTGGATCGGATACTCGCTGATCCGGTATCGGACGAATTGCACCGGCCGCTGATCCTTGATGAACAGGTAGAACCCATCCGAAGGATTATCGGACGTCGGGGATGACGCTGGGAGGTGCTTCCAGCAGTACCCCGGTGTTTGAGCACGCGAATTCAGTTCGTTCTGCTCCGTGTGTTCCCAGACATCGACCATCCGATCCCAGTCGTCGGACCAGCCGGCTGAGTGTGTCAGATCCAACATGGGGATCGTCTCGGTGCTTCTCAGTGCTTCGAGCATCGTCCGATAGAGAAGCTCGCTGGAGCCCAAAGGCTGTGCGCCACCGTGGGGGTCGAAATCAAAGGTGCCACGAGCGCAACCTTGTTGCTCCTTTTTACGCACGGGCCCGTCCGGTGGCCCGAAGACGCCACAAGCTGAAATCAGCGACACCAGAATCGCAAGCAACCCGACGCGCATCAACACCTTCATCCCAGCATCCCCCGTCGCCTCCTGGCCCCTCCGCTCCGAATACCAGCCATGAGCATTCGGTTCTCCTACAGCCAAGATCACGATAGCGGTCTCTGGCACGTAACCGGCGACGACGGTGAGAGGTCGGTGACCATCGCCCACGAATCGCGCGACGAGGCCACAGCCCAAGCCCAGGAAGCGTTCGGCCTCGTCGCCTACCGTCCACCACCCCCGCCTCCACCCGGCCATCACCGGTTCGTCCTGATGGAGAGCTACTTCGGAGCCCGCGACGCCCGCCCCGACGATCCCCGCTACGACGCCATCAAATCTTCTCTGCCACAAGGATGTTCAGTCGGCGACTGCGACTACTCCTTCAGCCTCGACTGCGTCTGTCCCGGCACGCACCTTCTCGACGCGATAGCCACAACGTGCGCTGAAATCCGTGAGACTCACGGACTGTTCTTCGCCGACGCCGGTGTGGAAAAGTCGGGGAATGGATCAGTGACGGCCAAAATGGCTGGGGCGCAACCATCCTGGCCCAACTTCTGCTCATGGCAGTCGAGCGTGGCCATCTCCTTGGCTACACCACCGCGGACTTGATTCGATTCATCGAGCGAGTCGGCATCAGCGATGGAGCAGGTTATCAGTCGCCTGGGTAGCGATACCTCTGCAACGGCCTGCCTGCCCTCACGTGCGCAGCGCCGCGACTACCGCGCTGTAGCGAATACGCTCCTGCTCGAGCCGAACCGCGGGGCCGAAGGTGTCTTGAAGGAGGTCGTGGTACAGGTCTGATTCTGGGTCGGTCAGGTGGTGCAGGGGAGTGGAGATGGGTGTGGGTTCGGATACCCATTGGCCTTCGTGGGCGAGCAGAGTGGCTCGGTCCATGAGCACGGATTCGGTGTGCGGGTGGCTCGCGCGTAGGCGGTCCAGGATCGCGAAGCCATGGGTGTCGATGTCGCCCCAGTAGCGGATACGACGTTCGCCGAGCCAGGTGAGGGCGTCGAGTCGGGACAGGGCGTAGCCGCCGCCGAAAATGGCCAGGGTGCGGGGGATCTCGGGGAGGGCCAGGTAGGTGACCTCGTTTTCGACGACGACGACGGTGTCGGCATCGGGTGGGCGGGAGACGAATTCGTCGAGGCGGACCGTCAGTTCGGCGAATCCCGCTGTGCGGCTAGATGGGTCGAGCCAGCGGAAGCGCACGTATTGCGGTTTGCGGCGGAAGCCGTATCGAGCGGCGAAATCGGATGTCGGATAGGCGGTGTCGATACGCTCGGGCGACAGATGCCGGTCGAGCAGGCGGGCGAGGATCCGCTGATGTTGTTCGATGAACTTCGTATCGACGCCAGGTATGTCGATCTGGCGAAGGTAGCGGTTGGTTCCCGCCGCGGTATCGATCCACAGCACGGTGGCGAGGATCTTGTCCCATACTTCGGCCAGATCCAAGGCCTGAAGGGGGCGCTCTAGCGCCCAGTCCGCCAATGCCGGGGAGACGGCACGAGTCTGTTCGAGCAACGCCACGAAGCGGCGGACCTTGCCGGCGACGCCCAGCAGTGACCACAGCCGGTCCCAGTCCTCGATCCATACTCGTCGCGGCAATTCGTTCGTGCCGATGAGTCGTCCGCCGACCGTGTGGTAATCCAGTCGTAGTGTCTCGCTGTCGAGTTCACGCCAGGAACGCGCCCATTCCCGCGCCGCGCCGAGGTCCGCGGCGATGTCCCGCGCACTCGGTCCCCGCAGTGGAATATCGATCGGCAGCAGTGGTTTGCCCTCCGCGTAACCGGCCAGCAGCTCACCGGTGTCCCAGCGCCGTCGCAGCCGGGCCACCATATCGGCCCGGGTTGTCCACGCGGTCACCGCGGGCCCTCGCCCTGAGCGTCGGCGGCGTGGCGCCGCTCGCGGTACTGCTCGATGGTGAGCGTTTGGATGCGTGAGTAGCTGCCCGACTTGTTGTCGACGAAGCCGACCGAGGCCACGAAGGGCTCGATGACGTGGATCTTCTGCAGCGGTGTGACGATCAGCAGTTGCAGCCCCAGTCGGCCGAACAGTCCCAGCGCGAACCGGGTCGATTCGTCCGAGCCCCGTCCGAATGCCTCGTCGATCACTACGAAGCGAAATGTCTTGGACTGTGCGACATCCCATTCCAGCTTGAACTGGTAAGCAAGCGAGGCCGCGAGGATGGTGTAGGCGAGCTTCTCCTTCTGCCCGCCGGACTTGCCGCCGGAGTCGGTGTAGTTCTCGTGCTCGGTGTCGTCCTCGCGCCAGCGTTCGGACGCGGAGAAGCTGAACCAGTTGCGCACGTCGGTGACCCGCTTGGTCCAGGTGCGATCGATCTCGGTGTGGCCTTCGCGACCGCGGAATCGTTCGATGAGGGCCTTTACTTGGAGGAACTTGCGTTCCGAATACTGGTCACCGTCGTCTTGGAGCGCGCCGCTGGTGCATTCGCGGAGCTGGGTCTTGAAATCGCGGACATCGAGATTCGGTGTGGGCATCAGCTCCAGGCGCACGTAGCGGCCGGGGTTGTAGTCGATGCCGACCAGGGAGCGGTTGATGACCTCGATGCGGTCGCGGATCAGTGAGACCTGTTTCTCGAGTTGTGCGTGCAGGTCGGCGATGTCGCGAATGGTGTTGGTGTTCAGGTATTCCTTGAATCGGGCTTCGAAGCGGGGGAGATCGTCATCGGCGAGTTTGCGGTGCAGGTCGGCGTAGCCGTCCGCGGATTCGAGGCTGTCGTCGAGTTCGGCGGTCTCGAGTGGGTAGCTGCGCCGGAAGTCGCTCATTTTCCCGATGGCCTGGGTCGCGGTTGTGCGCTGCGCTCTCCCGACGCTCTCGATGCGGCGGGTCAATTCGGTGGTAATACCTCTGAGCGCATCATCACAGGCCTGGACGGTATCGGCCGGATAGGCTGCCGCGGTATCGCCCAGCGCGGCGAACAAGTCGCGTGCGGAGGCGCAATCTGGTTGCAGCAGTTGGGCTTCCACTAACTTCAGACTTGTTTGTGCATCGCGGATTCGCTGTTCGGCTATGGCGATATCGCCGTCGAGCTTTCTGGTCCGCGCATCGGCTTTCGCGAGGTCTGCAACCACCTGTTCGAGCTTCGCCGCGATCGCCTGGAGTTCCCCCGACGAGCACTCGATTTCTTCTTTCTCCCGCTCGAGCTCCGCGATCGCGTGAACTCTTGCGGCCCAGTCCAGTTCGTCGAAACTGTGGAATTCGGCGAGCTTGGTCAACGCCTTGGCTTGGACGGTCAGCTCCTCGAGCCGCTTTCCTGCGATCCGCTGCTTGCCGTCGAGGTCATTGAGCACGCCGGTCAGTCGCCGCGCCTCCGCCAGCAGTGTTTCGATCTTGTTCTGATTGCTCCAGCCGAGCACATAGTTGCGGCGGTCATCGATCCGGTGCCGGTCGTCCTTCTCATGTCGTCCGCGCCCGCCCTTCACCTGTCCGCTCATGGTGAGTGCCATTCTGGCACGCCGGAATTCGGTCATCGACGTGACACATTCGTAGTCGGCGCGAAACCGCAGCTCCCGATCGAGCCAGTCGCTGAAAGGCGACTGTTTGATCTCCAATTTCGTGTAGAGCGCCCGATCGGCGACCTCGACAATGCGTTCCGGGGCCGGGGACGTCGCCACTCGGAAGTAGACGATCCGCCCGCCGAGATGGTTGCCATCGATCCAATCCGATACGGCCGCATAGTGTTCGGAGGCGACCAGCAATGCCAACCCGAAGCCGTGCAGTACCCGCTCGGCAGCTCCCTCCCACGCGCTCTCCTCGGTACGTACCCCGATCAGCTCGCCCGCGTAGGGCAGATCCGTTTCGGCGAGTCCGACAGCAGCGCACAATCGTCGCCGGAGTTCCAGTTGTTGAGCGGGGATATTGCTGCGACGGTCGCGCAGGCTGAGGAGTTCCTGATTGACGATGTCGGCTTCGGTCTCGGAGTCGCGCCTATCGAATGCCAGCTGGTTGAGCGCATTCTGCTGTTTCGCGGCCGCCTCGTCCACGGCCGCGGTCCGCTCACCGATCTCGCGCATTCGTGTGCCGAACTGCGCCGCGTCCGCGACCGGGCGCAGTCCAGCCGCATCGAGGAGCTCGCCGAATCGGGTCGCCCGGGTCTGTCGTGCGTCTCGTTCGCCCGCCAACCGACCCAGATCCTTCTCGATCTCACTGAGCCGGTTGCCGCCGTGGCCAGCGCGTTCCAGCTCGAGATCGCGTTGCCGATCGCGCAGATCGGTCACCGCGGTGCCCGCGCGCTCGCGGTTGGTTCGCAATGCGAGCAGTTCGACGCCGAGCTGCTCGATCGTCTCGGTCAGGAGGTACTGTTTGCGGTCGGCGTAGAAATACGGCAGGGCGTTGCGGCGGGCTGTCAGGTCTTCGATTTCCTGCGCATGGCGACGGTACTGGGCGCAATCCTCCAGCAGGGGATCCAGCAGCGCGAGCTGCTCGCGCGCCTTGACCACGGCGTCGTGCGCCTCGGTCAGATCCTCGAAATGCGTGACCACGTCACGGATCACGCCCTCGGCATCGAACGGTTCGAGCATGTGGTTGCGTACGAAGTCGTTCAGGTTGCCCACCGACTTCATGGACACGGTTTGATGGAACAGTTCCATCGCTTGCTCGGACTCGATTCCGAGTCGCCGCCGGAAATCCTTTCCGTACGACGGGAATCCGTCGTGGACAGTTGCACCGGCCTTGCGCAGGCGCCGTTTCAGCGCGGCGATGTCTCCGCCGAAATCGGTGAAGTCCTCCGCCACGGTCAGTGCCGAGTCCGCGGTCACATAGAACCTGTCCGGCTGCCCGGCCGAACTCTGATCGCGGAACCAGAAGAACTGGGCGAGAGTGACTTTCGAGCCGAAGCCGCTGTTCTCGAAGACCGCGAGCAACACCGTGAACTTGTCGCTCTTCCGCAGCCCGACCGACTGGCTGGTGCCGGTGGTCTCGTTGCGCTCGGATTTGTAGTGTCCCAGGACATACGAGCGCAGATCTCGCTCGCGGGTCTCCGCACCGGCCGCCTTGTTGTACGAGATCCGGTTCGCGGGCAGCAGCAGCGTAGTGAGCGCATCGACAATGGTGGACTTGCCCGATCCGATATCACCGGTGAGCAATCCGTTGCGGCCGCCGGGGACGAACGACCATACTCGCTCGTCGAACGTTCCCCAGTTCAGGATCTCGAGCCGAGCCAGCCGGAAACCCGGTGTGGCGCCGTCGAGATCGATCACCTCCGTCGTCATGACTCGTCCCCTCCCGTCAAGGTCGCCGCGTACTCGGCGAGCCGCTGATCGAACTCCGAGAGCCACTGCCCGTCCACGAATGCCTTGAGAATGCGGCGCACCTCGTACAGATTCTGGTCTCCGAGCTGGCGCAGGAATCCGAGTTCCTTCACCTTGGTGATGTGTGTGTCGATCTGCTCGACCAGGCGCGCTTCATTGCTGCTCTCGGGCAGGAACATGCGCACCATTTCCACGATCTGCTCGCGGCTGAGCACCACCTTCGCCGCCCCGTCCTTGGCGTCGTGCTCGGCGAGCCGTTTGCGTAGCAACGCGAGCAGCAGGCTGACGTGAAAGGACAACGCACGGCGGGGGATCAGGCGCGGAATAGCGGGTCCGTCCGGTTCGCCGATATCCGGTCGGGATCGGAGGAACGCGTAGCCTTCGGCCTCGTCGATGACCGCGGTCAGCCCGATCACCGCCACGTAGTCGCGCACCTGAGCGCGCAGGGCCAGCAACTGACGCCACTGTTTGTCGTGGGTGTCGCGATACAGGACACCTTTGAGCAGGTGCGTGACCACCTGCGACAGATCCGACTCGACCGGGGCGGTCATGCGAGCTCCTTCTCGATGCCCTTGCGCACGAAGGTGATTCGCGGGATCACGCCGCTGCGGTGGTTGTCGTCCGCGTCCGACCAGTGCACTCTGTCCCGCTGTCCTTCGTCGAAGTCGACGGTGAAATCCGGGTCGCTGAGCGAGAGGTAGGTAACCAGCTCGGCCAAGCCCTGTTCGAGCGGATGGTCCCGCAGCAGCATCGGCAACGTGATCTGGGCGCGATGCCGCAACGTGCTGCGAACTGATTCGATCAGTCGCGTCGGGTCTACGAACACCTGCTGGAAAAGCAGGTCCGCATCGACTTCCTCATCGGCGTCGGTGATTCCAGTCGTCACCAGCGGGGCCTTATCGGCCACTCGATAGAGTGGCCGTTCCATCGGCAGACCCAACTCCGCGGCGGTCGCGTCCAGCTCGACGCTGATCTCTGGATCACGAATCTCCCTGACCCGCAAAGCATTCGCCTCGATACTGCGCAAAATGTCCATGACCCGCCGGTTCTCCAGCCATACCTGATCGTCGAGGAAGCGGCGCAGCTGCTCCGACAGCAGCCGCACCGTGGCCTGGGTGCGTCCGCCGGCGTCGAGCCAATCGTGATGAATGCGCCGCATGTGCGGATCCGGTTCCCCGATGGCGGCCAGCTCCTGCACCTTTGCCAGCAGATCGGTGAACTCCGACTGCTTCTCGTAGGAGAGCAGAAAGTCGTAGAACGCCTGAAAACTGCGCCCCTGATCGGATTCCGCGATCGCGTCCCGGCTGCCGAGCATGTCGTCGAGCAGCCCGGCCTTGGATCCGTCCCAGGTCGCGATCCGCTCCCGCAGTTCCCGATCCAACTGCCGAAAATTGGCCTCCACCTCACGGAAATCGGCGAGCAATTCCCGCGCCGTCGCCGTGAACTGCTGATAGCGATCCCGCAACGCCACATCGTCGAGCGGCGCGAACCGCCCCTCCCGCACCCGTTCGATCTCGGTGTCGATCGCGTCCCGCCGCCGCCGCAACTCCGCCAACCGCACCTGTGGATCGGTCTCTGCGCCGAATGCCATCTGCCGCAACAACTCGAACACCGTGTTCAACCGCGACTCGGTTCCGACAAAGGATCGATCGGCCAAACCTTGCACCCAGGTGAGCGCCTTCTCCACCGCGGGTGTCGCATCGAAATGCACCTCATCGGAACCCGGCGGGTAGTACTTTCGCAGCCAACCCGCCTCGGGCGCAGCCCAATCGTTCAGATACGCCTTGGCCGATTTGGGGAACGTCCCCTCACCCATCCGCTCGTTGAGCGCGTACAGCACGTCATCGAGCCGATCGGCCAACTCTTCCGCAGCCATCGACCGTGCGTTCTCCTCGATGAATACCGTGCCGAGGAACGACAGCACCAGCGGCGCGTTGTCGGCCCGCAGTAATCGCCAGGCGGGGTGATGCCTGCGCAGGGATTCCAGGTGCTCGAACTGCATGGTGGGCCTTCGGCGAAGATGAGCGGACGGGTGAATGCTATTCCGGGGTACCGACATCGGAGCGGTGATCGGAATCGGTCGATTGATCCTCTGGCGAAATGCCGGAGGGTCGGTTTGGCCAGGTCAGGCCGAGCGTTGAGCCGCAGCGAGAAACCGGCTCGGTTGTCCATGCCAGGTGATGACCAGCTGTTCGCGCGCACGGGTGCAGGCGACGAAGAGCAGGCATCGTTCCCGTTGTAGATCGAGTGCGTGAGCGTGGGGGTCATCCTCGATCGGGGTGAGAGCGGAGGCGACCGGAACATGGTCGTCGTCGACACCGGCGACAATCATGCAGCGGAATTCCAGCCCTTTCATGCGGTGCATGGTTCCCAGCGAGATCTTGCGGTCGGCTTTGCTCTTCCGGGAAAGCAGATGCGTACGAAGTCCCGCGGCCTCGAGGCGTTTCGCTATCTGCTCGGCGGTCCATTTGGCACGAGTTGCGATGCCGATCTCTTCGGACGCGACGCCGCTCCGGATCCATGTTTCCACCGTCCGCACAATGTGGTCGAGCTCGGCGTGCTGGGTGGCGAACCCGGCCGGATCCGGTGGCGTGCCATGGATTTCGGATCGACATCCGGCGATACTCTCCAGCCCGCCGTTCATGTCGTCGATGGGCTCACCGCGCAATAGACCCAGGCTCCACGCCAGGATCTCGGCGGTGGTGCGGTAGTTGATCGACAGTCGGCGCGATCGTCCCGTGACATCGATTCCGGTGTCGCGCAGGCTAACTCGATTGTCGTAGATGCGCTGATGGGTGTCCCCCGCGAGGAAGATGTCGTCTGGACCCGTGGCCGTTGCGGCCCGCAGCACCCGCCATTGATCGGGGCTCAGATCCTGGGCCTCGTCCACGATGATGTGACGGAACGGTTTCTCGGGGCTGTCCTGGAGAATTCGAGTGGCTTCGCGACGCAGGGTTTCCCATGTCCAGACGTTCGACTCGGCCAGCAGATTCTCGAAAAGTGTTGCCACTTCCCAGATTCTCGCCTTCTGCTGTCTCCCCAGTGCCCGCCCGCGGCCACCCCGGGATACCGTGCGGTACTGCTCCAGGGTGGTCACCTGTTGGGCCACGATCACGTGCCTCCACTCCTCGGCGAGGAATGTCTCGGTGAACCCGGTGGGGCAACGGGCGTGCGCCTGGCGCCAGAGCGCCGCCTCATCGTCGGCCGTGAGAATGTGCGGCTGACCATACTTCTCGCGGAATGTGTTCTGCGCGAAGCGATCGACATTGCGAACGGTGATCGCCGCGGCGAGGCCCGGATCGTCGACCAAGGTCGTGATCCCGTCCTGCAGCGAATCCGCGAGCGTGGAGGTGAAGGTGGTCAGCAGGATCCGCCCGGCTCCGCGTTCGGCCAGGCGGCGGGCCCGGTGCAGGGCGACGACGGTCTTGCCGGTACCGGGACCACCGGTGACCCGGGCGGGCCCGCGGAACCGTCCGTCCACGATCGCCTGCTGAGTGGGGTGCAGGTAGATTCGCCAGAGCGCGAACGGATCCGCGAAGACCTTCAGCAATTCCTCGGGCCCGTCCACGAGCAGCACGCGTCCGGGACTGCGCCGCACCGCGGTATCCAGATCGGTGGCGTCGATCGGTTCACTGACCGCATCGGCTCCGATCTCCGACCACACCTGTTCCACCGACAGCCCGGCGGCCAGACCGAACAGGACATCCCACTGGGTCGAAGGCAGCTTGCCATGGGCATCGTCGAGCTGCGCCTGACTGGTCATGGCCCGTGCCGCGGCCAAGGTCCGATCATCGATGCCGAGTCGCCGCAGCTCACTGTCCTTCACATGGCCGAACAGCCGCTCCGGCGTGCACTCCGCCGCCGCGGCGAGTTCGGGCAGTGCGGCATCGAGCCCACTGTCGTTCCTGATCTCGATGCCGCCATTGGCCATGTTCACCGTGACGTCCCGTCGCGCCGCCCAGGCGTAGGCGTCATCGTGCCGCAGCACTTTGAGCAGCAGGTAGGTGTCCCCGGTTTCGGGAGCGAGCACGATTCCACGCCAGTGGTTGTCGATGCGGATCGACCTGAAACGCGGGTTCCGCGCGGTGTTGATCTTCTCGAGGTGAACCCCGGCAAAGGTCGCGTCGGCGAACTTCTTGAACACCTCGCATACGCGCTGCTGCACCGGCCCGGTCAGCTTCCCGTACTCGAGCAGAAACTGTTGATGGATAGCAAGTTTCGGCATACTTCCCCCTGAAGTCGGCCACGACGCGATACAGATCAGCGCGGGCCGGAGCCTGCACACTATCGCGAGATGTCTGGTTCGTCCCTTAAACAACCTGCTGGATCGCAGATTCAGTGTGATTCGGGTGAGCTCGGGACTCAACCCTGTCCATGGTGAACCGTCACTGCGGTTCGAGCCGCTCCGTCAAAGACGCGAAGGCGCGGGTCAGATCTTGCGCTTCGAGCGCAACCAATTCGGCCGCGGATGGTTCGTGCTCGTCGAGATTGCGTGCCAGCCGCAGATCTCGCAGAGCTGACGCCTTTTCGCACAGTGTCCGAATGAACCGGCCATTGCCGAGCTCGTCCGCCCACTCTTGGTCACCCACCAGTGCACAGGATGCTTGCAAGGCGGCTTCGGCTTCAGCGGTAAGCGTCTGCCGTCCAGCGGTCAACATTGTCATCGCAATCTCGGCGAGTTCCGTGCCTGCGTAACCGGGGAAGTCGATGCGCGTGTTGAATCGCGACCCGAGGCCTGGATTCGTGGCGAGCAACTGGTCCATCTCGTCCTCGTAACCCGCCAAGATGATCACCAGCCGGTGCCGGTCATCCTCGGCTCTGGACAGCAACACTTGTAAAGCCTCGTCCCCGAACGAATCCCGATCTCCCTGCCCGCGGGTATTGCACAGCGAGTACGCCTCGTCGATGAAGAGCACACCGTCGAGCGCCTTGTCGATGACACGATCGGTCTTCGGCGCGGTATGGCCGACATACCCTGCGACCAAGTCGGCTCGGTGCGCTTCCACCAGGTGGCCCTTGTCGAGCAGATGCAATCCCGCGAACACCTTGCCGACGATCCGGGCCACCGTCGTTTTCCCGGTGCCCGGAGGCCCGGCGAACACCAGGTGATGCGGCACCGCCCCGCCCGGCAGCCCGTGCCGCTCTCGCAACTGTGACATGCGCAGCTGCGCGATGAGCATCTCGACCTGCTGCTTCACCGGCTCGACACCGATCAATCCCGCGAGTTCGCCGACCGCCTCGCGGAGCAGCGCCTCCCGTGCCTCGTCGGTGAGGTCGGAATCACCCGAATGCTGGGTGACGACGGGGTCGCTGCCGGATCGACTGCCCCGCAACGGTTCTGCCGCACCGTGCCATGAGCGCATCGCCCTCGCCTCGCGGGCGTCGCCGACCGACACGTCGACGTCGATGTGGCCGCTGGTGCCGGTGGTGATCCGGTAGTCGGCAATGGCGCCGGCGCTTCTGCCTGGTGGCAGGATCCCTTTGAATTCTGCGCTTCGGGCCAGCCGGTCCGGCGTCGCGGCCATGCCGTTCGGGCCGGTTCGAACGGTCAGCCCGATGCTGTCGAGCTTAATCCGTGTGTCCGAGCGGTTTTCGACGACGACGGTGACTTCGATGCCATCCATTGAGTCATCGAAGTGTGAGCTGAGTTCTCGTGCCCGGACATCGGTGATCATGATCGCCACCCCATCGCCGAAACTGGCCGCCTCACCGAAGGCGAGGGGCGTCTCCTCCGTATCCCACCGCACGACCTTCTCGACCTCGACCGTCCACCGACGACGCTGGGAGTGCTCGTCGGCTTCACCCTCAGAGAGTTCGAGGACACTCCACATGCCTCCTCCGCCGTCCACGAGAGGCGCCCAGTCGAATCCGATACGGCGATAGGACTCTTGGGCCTGCCGCCACAGTTCGGGCAGCTTGCGCTGATCGATCGGGGTCGTGAACGACAGCCGACGGTGGCCGGGATGCGTGAGAGCTTCCGCGTCGACCGTCAGGTGGGCGCCGTCGATCATGAAGATCATGGTTGAGGTGTGAATGATGTTTCTCCTGTCGAGTTAGGTTGGGAGTTCGGGTTATACGGTGCCGATCGCCGCGAAAAGCCAAATCCCTCCGGCGGTTACGGCTGCTCGGTAGCAGGCCCCTCGGAAATCGCGACGACCTCGACGGTGACGCCGTAGTGCTGCTCGAGGTTCTTGGCCATGTTGACGATGGCGACTTTGGCGAGCGGGTAGAGGTTCTCGGGCGTGGTGTCCTTGCCCTTGAGCTTGATTCCCAAGATCACCTTGGTAGGGCGGAAGTCCTCCGGGAGTTCGATCCGGCCTTCGCTGGCCTCCCTCACCAACTCGCAGAACTTCTTCCGGGCCTCGGCCTGAGCGAACAGTGCCTCGACGGACGAATACGCCTGGTTCACCTGGTGACTCAGCGGCGCGGCGCGGTCCGCGGCCTTGATATGCACGAGTTCCTCTGCTTTGGTGAAGCCGTCGCAGGATTCGAATCCATTTCCGTTGTGCACGGTCGTCTTGATGAGCTGCCTGTCGAGGCAAAGGAATGCCTCAGGTCCGAGCTCCTTCTGAACGCGCTTGTTGTAGGGCGTCTCGTCTTCTCCGACATGCCAGACGGGAAACACGATCGACGGTGATTCGGGCATGAGTTCGCGGAT
Source organism: Nocardia sp. JMUB6875 (assembly GCF_041154655.1). Classification (NCBI taxonomy): domain Bacteria; kingdom Bacillati; phylum Actinomycetota; class Actinomycetes; order Mycobacteriales; family Nocardiaceae; genus Nocardia; species Nocardia sp. JMUB6875. The sequence continues at coordinate 53,692 of NZ_BAAFGR010000019.1, read as the reverse complement.
GTGGTGGTTGATCGACTGCAGGAAGGCCATCCCACATTCGAGCCATTCACCTTCGGACAGACAGTAGACCCTGGAGCCGATCGAGATGGAGAGCTCGAGCCACTGGTCAGCCGCTCTATCCGGGCCGCTGTCGTCCGGCCGCTGTCCGAGAATCAATCCGATGGTGCCGTTGCGGAGTGCCGCGGCGGGATTGTCGGTCCGGTCGCACAGCGCGCGTACGGCATCCGGATCCAGCTCGTCGACGATCTGCACGGCATCGCCGATCTCGAGGATGTACCCGGTGATCTCGTGCCGAAGGTCGGCGAGGTCGTTCGGAATCGTGAACTCGATCACCGCATCCGATTTCTCCCGAAGGCAGTCCCCGAGCCGTGCTTCGAGTTCCGTCAGGACCCCGTCATCGGTTACCGGCTGGACGGCTTCGAGGAGCTCGAAGTCGCTGGGAACATCGCGCCGTCCGATCTCCGCGATCCGGCGCAAGACATGAACGAAGCGATCCGGGTCGACGGGCATTGATACCGTCAGGGTAGAACCACCCCGGATCGAGACCTGCTGGCGGTGATCGAGCCCGAGCTCGGCGGCATCGATGACGCCGCCGAGACGCTTAACCAGATCGGTCCACTCCCGAATTCCGATGCCGCTGATCGGAATACCGCTTGCCGTGTAGGTATCGTCCTGCCGACCGACAGCGGCCATACTTCTCCGACTCACCTCACGCACCTTGCGCGGATCGACCACTCGCAGCGCGATCTGCAACCCGAAGTTGTTGACCTTCAGATCGTGGGGGAGATACAGGTAGCCCGTGCCGTACCCGATCGCGAAGACGGTGCTGTCAACCGCGATGACGAGAACGGCAGCCGCATCGGTGCAGCTGAGTTCGATGTGACGGCCGGTCAGCGTCGACAGGCTCTCGCACCATCCGGTGGGCTTCTCCGGCAACTGTTTTGTGAACAGGACGGCCGCTGCGTCGCCGATACGGAACTCGTTGACATCGAAGCCTTCGTCGAGCAATTTGCCCGTCGCCATCGCGTCGAAGATTGCGTTGGTGTTGGGCTGCACGTGTTTCAGACGGTAGATCGAGACCTTACGAACGCTAGCGGCCATGGTTCATCTCCTTCGATTCGGCAATGCCGTCTTCCTTTTGGTGGTGAGGGTGGATCGGCAGCACCGTCTTGAACTCCGCTGCTGCCCTGCGGGTTACAGCCCGTTCGGTGCCTTGCTGTACCAGCGGGTGATCACGCCCACCAGGTGGACGATGTTCTGGGTACGCATGATCGGCGCCGCCGCGTTGGGCTCGAAGTCCGTATGGGCGTCGCTGGTGCGCCAGATGCTGGTCTCTGCGACCGGGGCCGCCATGTGCGGGTCGAGCCGCTTAAAGAACTCGGTAATGTCGTCCAGCTCGGCGGGGTTGTCACCGGTACGGAGTTCGCGGAAGACGCCGCCGAGGACACGCAACATGCCGACCGAGCCGAGCAACGAGGTCCGGCGAACGCGCTGGGACATGGTCAAATCGTCGGCCTTGCGCGCCGCGTCGGTGTCCTCCTCTGTGATGGCCGCGAGGTCGGTGAAAGCGGTGGAGATGACGTCGAGGAAGTCCTTGACCTGCTCGATGACTTCGCCGTCGGTCAGCGTCTGCTCGGCCTTCTTACTGATCCGGCCGCCGGCACCGGCGATGACCGCCCGAGTGACGTCGGCAACATGCTTGGCGCCCAACGGATTCGGGTTCTTCAACGTCATCCGGTCCTGCTCGGCATCGACGCGACCCTTCAACAGCGGATGATCGATGACATCGGAGAGGGTCCGGTTTGCGACCTTGTAGTTGTCGAAGCGAGCCCGCACCGCGCTGCTGATGCCCTTCGCGTTGTCGGCGACGTCGACGAACATCTGCTGCGCCTTGATCGGATCCGGTTCGACGTAGATGTCGAGGCCGACATACTCCTGCTTGAGCCGATTCATCTGCGTCACCAGCTTGTCGCGATCGGCCTGCAGCTTCGCGGCCTTCTCCACGCTGACCTTGCGGGCCAACTCCCGATCGATCGCGGAGATGGCGTCGGTGATCCGCTGCTTCTCGATCGACACCCCGAGCACACGGTGCTGGCCGTCGATGGTGCGCAGCGTGGCGATACCTCCGATCGCCCAAGGCACGGTCAGATAGCCGACCCGCCCCTCGTCATCCGCAGGTTCAAAGACGCAACCGCCACCATCGCGCGCCAGCAGGGCGGGTGCGACCCAATCCTGCTTGGCGTCGAGGTACTCGCCGAAGTGCTTGGCGTGCAGGCGATCCACCTTGCGGTTGTCCTTGTCGACGTTGTTCGGGTCGGGGACCGGGAGGACTGTGGGTAGATCGAGGAGGGGCACGCGGGTCGAGTAGACCGAGCGGCCGCCCTGAACGGTCTTGAGGGCGAGGTAGGTGCTCGAGTCCTGGGGCTTGGACAGGAAACGGGGATCGATGGCGATGGTCATATCAACTCCAAAGGTGTTTCAGTACTACGGAATAGAGGCTCGAGTGCGGTTGTGGGGCCTGGCGGCGGCGATCCCAGCCGCCAGACAGAGTCCGACTACCGCAACGACACCGTGGTGCCGCCGGAGAACATCGAGTCGTGCAGGACGATGTGATCGGGCTCGGAGTCGGCGGGCAGATCGAAGACGACCTGCGCGGTAATGCTGTTGCCGGGGTTGATGTCGGCGTACAGGCTGGTGTCGGCCTGCAAGTTGATCGCAGCCGCGGCATCGTTGCCGAACTTGCGGTTCTTCGTGTCGAAGACGTACTGGTTGCCGGGGGAGAACCCATAGGGCACATTCGAGATGTTGCGCACGGTGATCGACACGATCGTGTATGCGCCCTGCGCGGTCTTGCGGAGAAACTGGTTGTCACCGAGTTCCTTTACACCACTCTGGATTTCAGTGATAACGAACTCGAACTTGCCGTCCCGAACCGGAGTATTCAAGCCCGGAGCCGGCGGCTTGACCGGCGCACCGCCACTCGACGTGTCCGGCGTACCGCTGGCCACGGTTGCCGGAGTGGTCGGCCGTGCCGTCTTCTCGCCCTTGCCGCTCAGGGCCCCTCCGGCGCCGCAGGCAACGACGATCGCGGCCAGAACAATCAAGATGATCTTGAGGGCATTCGACTTCTTTGGAGGCTGCGGCGGTACCGGGTGGCCGTAAGGACCCTGCGGCGGGACCGAACCTGTCGGCTGGATGGGGCCCTGGTGATAAGGCTGCTGTTCGGGCTGAAAGTTCATGGGATTCCTAGTAATTCGTTGACAGAGACACAGCTCGATACGTCGTCTGAGCGTTTCGCGGTTCTTTGGGTGGACTGATCAGCGGATGCCGTGAGCGCGACGGACTGCCCAGCGTGCTACTGCCAGTACGCGGGCACGCAAGGCTGCGCCGAGGCCGGTCGTCCTGGCCTTGACGCAAGGCGGAGGTGCTGCCTGCGTGAGGCGGCGGGCCGCTTCTGCCTTGGTGATCGGTTCGGTTCGTATGGCGACTTCGAGCGGGGTCGGAATCGTCGAAGGGCGGGCCTGCGTCGGCTCAAGGATCAGTGGCCGATGGTCGGTTGTCTCCTCGCGGACCGGCTCATTGCGCGCGACCTCAGGCTCGCCCACCTTCGCCGAGCTTCTGTTGTAGTCCTCGAGCGACCAACTCGTGAGGTGCCAACCGTCACAGGTGGGGCAGCAGTACACCCGCTGCTCCCGGCGCGCCGGATTCGTGCGGTCTAGGCAGGCCAGCACGATCTCAGCGTCGCTGCGAGTCATGAAGCGCCGCTTGCCGATTGCGCACCGCGTAGTGGGCACGCGGGTGTGCCGCCTCATGAGATCTGATCCGTTACCGAGCCCCAATGTTCTGTGGGTCCTCTGCGCCCGTCGACTTCCTCGGCGCTGCCGAAGTTCTCCCCTCATCTGTGCCATTGCGAAGTCCCCTCCCCGGTTGTAGCACTTGACGATGTTCGATTGGTTTCCGTTGTAGACACTATGCATGCGTGAAAACAATGTCAAACGAAATCTCGAACTTTGACTTCGGCTCTCATGTGGTTAGGATCGCTTCATCGAGAGGAGAGCCATGGCAGACGCTCCACCACTGGTCACAGCGGCGGATATCTCCCGTTACGCCGGTGTCACCCGTGCGACGGTCAGCAATTGGCGGCGGCGCCACTCCGACTTTCCAGCATCAGCTGGCGGCACCGAGGCACGACCGATGTTCGACCTCGACGAGGTCAAAGCGTGGCTTGCTGCTCACGGTTACGGTGCAACGCAATCCCCGGTTTCTGAGCTACGCACCCTGGTCCAGGCGCATGTTCGTCCGGACGATGTTGTGCCACTGCTGAAGACTGTGGTAGTCGAGCAGGGCCGATTAGTGGTGACCGGTATGCCGGGGCAATTCTCCCCAGAGCTGTGGGCTGCAGTACGTAATGTCGCCGAACACGAAGGTGCCCGGACCGTACTTGAGGCGCTGGCTGAGCGGGCCCTCCAAGGAACGCTGGAGTCGGGGGTCTACTGGACTCCTGAATCACTGGCCAGATTTATGGCGCAGTTCGTTGCGCGGCTGTCTGATAGTTGTCCGCTCAGTGTGCTCGATCCGGCATGCGGCCGCGGCGGCCTATTGATCGAAGCGGCTCGACTTGGCGCGCTGAAGCTCTACGGGCAGGACTCCGCGTCGGTTCAGACGGAACTTGCCCGGCTATCGGTAGCGCTGGAAACAGGGATAGATCCCGACGTCCGCACAGGAGACAGTCTGCGCGCCGACGCATTCCCCGATCTTCAGGTCGATGCCGTGCTGTGTATTCCGCCTTTCGGACAACGTGATTGGGGTGCGGACGAGCTGAGGTTCGATTCGCGCTGGGAATACGGCGAGCCGGTGCGCCTCGAGTCCGAGTTGGCGTGGGTGCAACACGGGCTTGCGCACCTTCAGCCCGGGGGCACTGCCGTGTTCGCGCTGCCGCCCGGAGTTGCATTTCGGACATCCGGTCGCCGGATCCGGGCGGCTCTGCTTCGGGCGGGCGCGGTGCAGGCCGTCATAGCTCTACCGAGCGGGCTCCTGCCGTGGACGACGATCGCGATCCAACTGTGGATTCTGCGCCGTCCCGATGCCGACGGGGCGGGACGCGGAAAAGTGCTGTTCGTCGATGTTTCGGCGGCGCGAGAACCTTTCGAGACCTACACCGATCAAGCCCTTTCGATCTGGCGAGCCTTCGACGCTGATCCGGAGGGATTCACTGCGGTTCCGGACCTCGCGGCATCGGTTCCGGTTATCGCGTTACTGGATGATCTGGTTGATCTGACACCAGGGCGATACAGTCGTGCTCCTCTCGATCCCGCGGCATTGGTCGAACGTATCGGGCAGGTTGCCGCGGATCTGTCAGTGCAAACGGACCGCCTACAGACGGATGTCGCAGCTGCCGGGAAATGGTGCGTCGCACAGCAAAAGTCGTTGCGCACAGCCACTATCTCCGATCTGGCTCAACGTGGCATGCTGCAAATTCTGCGCACTTCTCAGGTGCCCGCAGAGCAGACAGCCGCAGCCGCGGTGGATGCCTCACGCTCAGTGCTGTCCGGTCGCGATCTCGTCACAGGTGGGCGTGCCTCAGAAACCGTTGGTGAGCTGGCCGTATCGTCGAATCTCGTGGTGATCGAGGTCGGCGATGTACTGCTACCGGTGGTTCGCGGCAATCGCCAGGACGGCGCACCTATTCGAGTGGCCGACGAAACCGACGCCGGCGTTATCGCCGGTACTGGTGTGATCGTGTTGCGTCCGGATCCGAAACACATCGATCCATGGTTCCTGGCGGGTTTCGCGGCCAATGCTGACAACGGTGCTACTTCGGGGGGAGCTACGACGATCCGTACCGAAACGAACCGAGTTCGAATACCGTTGCTGCCGTTGTCCGAACAAGGGGGGTACGGCATGGCTTTCAGGCACATGACCGAACTACGTGCGATAGCTCGGCAGGTTGCCGAATCCGCCGATACATATGCAGGGCTTGTCGTCTCCGGTCTGACGACCGGCGCGCTGAACCCGCTCGACAGTTCTGAGGGGAGGAGCCGGTGGAGCGACTGAAAGACACCGATCCCAAGCGGATCGGCGATGTCGCGGTCCGCGGTCGGCTCGGCAACGGTGGAATGGGCCGGGTCTACTTCGGCGTCACCGACGATGGGGATCCGGTGGCTCTCAAGCTGATTCGCGAGGACCTTCTGGGGCGGGAAGAGGTACGCGCCCGCTTCGCACGCGAACTTGACGCCCTTCGGTCTGTGCAGAGTCCGCATGTCGCGACTCTGCTGACCGCCTCTGACGAAGACGAGGAAAGGCCCTGGCTCGCCATCGAATACATTCGCGGTCTGAGCCTCAAAGAGTTGATCGAAACGCGTGGTCCGCTCGATGCAGATCAGACCGCGGTTCTTGGCCTGCTGCTGACGAAGGCGCTCGACGACATCCACGCGGCCGGGTTGTTGCACCGGGATTTCAAGCCCGGCAACATCCTGATGGGTCGGGAGGGCCCGAAGGTTATCGATCTGGGATTGGCGGCGTTCATGGAGGGGCCCACCGATCTCACCGGCAGTCAAGCCCATCTCGGTACGCCGGTGTGCATGTCGCCCGAGCAGATCACGACGCCACGGCACCTGACCGCTGCCGCGGACATCTATGCCTTGGGTGCCACGCTGATGTACGTTCTGACCAGGCATTTTCCGTTTCAGGACAAAGCTGCGCCCACGCTCCTATACAGGATCTCCGATCCGAAAACGCTGCCCGATTTCAGTGGTGTGCCCGAATCGTTCAAGCAAATCCTGCACCGGATGCTTGCCTTCGACCCGGCCGCCCGGCCACCCGTCTCCGAACTGCACGCATGGTTCACGCAGCGGATCGGCAACCGATTACCGGCAGCGATCCGGAACCTTGCTGTTTCGACTTACGTTGAGCGGGAGTCCGATCCGCCGGAACCGACTCCGCCGCAGCGGCCGCAGCGCAAAGACCTGTCCACGTTCGCGCCACCAGGGTCGGTGATCTACCAGCTCGCCGAGCGGCTGCGCACCAATTACGCCTCCACTGCCCGATTCTGACCAGCTCAAAGGAGCACAGTGAGCGAGACTGCCTACCCGCCTGGTGCCCGGATCGAAGTCCGCGACGCCGAGTGGATCGTCCGCACCTGCGCGAAAATCCGACATGCCGACGGTGACAGTTACCGCATCACCGCGGTCGGCGCCTCGGAGTTCGTCCGCGACGAGGAAGCGGTGTTCTTCACCGAACTGGACGAGATCAGCTTGCTACGGCCCGAGGACACCATCCTCGAGCAGGACGAGACACCGCGCTTCGCGAAGAGCCGGCTGTTTCTGGAAGCGGTGCTGCGCCGCACGCCGCTGCCGCAGACCGAGAAGGGGTTGGCGCTGGCCGACCGGTTCCTGCTGGACCCGCTTGCCTACCAACAACGCCCGGCCGTTAAGGCCCTCGAAGCCCTGCGCCCACGCATCTTGCTGGCAGATGTGGTCGGCTTGGGTAAGACGCTGGAGATCGGCTTGATCCTGGGGGAGCTGATCCGGCGCGGTCGTGGCGAACGCATCCTGGTCGTCACCCCGCAGCAGGTGCTCGAGCAGTTCCAACGTGAGCTCTGGACCAGGTTCGCGATTCCCTTGATCCGGCTGGATTCGGTTGGCATCGAACGCATTCAGAAGTACATCCCGGCCGGCCGCAACCCTTTCACCTACTACAAGCGGGTCATCGTCTCGATCGACACCCTCAAGAACGAGGGGAAGTATGGTCATCACCTGGAGAAGATGAACTGGGACGCGGTCGTCATCGACGAGTCACACAATCTGATCGGTGAAACCAGCCTGCGCAACAAGCTGGCCCAGCTGCTGGCGCGCCAGACCGATGCGCTGCTGCTGGCCAGCGCAACCCCGCACAACGGAAACAGCGAGTCCTTTGCCGAGCTGATCCGCATGCTCGATCCGGCGGCGATCGCCGACACGTCGAAGTATCAGGCGAAAGACATTGCGCACCTGTACATTCGGCGCACCAAGACCGACTCCGAGGTGCGCAATCAGATCGGCACGAAGTGGCCGGATCGAGGGCCGTCGGTGCCGCTTCGCTGCGCGGCTACCCCGGCGGAGGAGAAGATTTTCGCGGAGTTGACCGAGGTCTGGCTGGCCGGTGAACAGCGGCTCGGCGGCCCTGTGGTCGGCACCAAGAACCGGCTGTTCCCCTACACGTTGCTCAAATCCTTCCTGTCCTCGCACAAGGCGCTCGCCAAGACTGTGGCCAACCGGTTGCGGTCCGCCGAGGAACAACGCGAGATCGACGCCCTGAAGACGTTGCAGCAGTTGACTTCTCGAATGACCGACGACGATTCGGCCAAACTTGCCGCCCTCGTCGCCCGGCTGAAGGAGATCGGCGTCGGTCCTAAGAGCCGCACCCGCGTAGTGGTCTTCTCCGAAAGCGTCGAAACGGTCAACTGGCTGCACGGCCTGCTGCCACGTGCCCTGGGGCTCCGGGCGGACGGGGTCGAGAAGCTGCTCGGAAACGGCATGTCCGATCAGGCGCAGCAGGACATTATCGAGGGATTCGGCTTGTCCGACAGCGCGGTTCGAGTGCTCGTCACCACCGACGTCACCTCCGAAGGAGTCAACCTGCACCACCAGTGCAACCATCTGATCCATTACGACGTGCCGTGGAGCCTGATCCGCATCGAACAGCGCAACGGCCGCATCGACCGCTACGGGCAGAAGGAACAGCCCCAGTTCGACGCTCTTATCCTCACTTCGGAGCTGGAGGGAGCCAAGGACGACCGGGCGGTGGCGGAGAAGCTGCTCGCGAAAGAGGAAGCGGCACACCGCAGTCTCGGCACAGCGGAGGCGGTCACCGGCGAATACCGGGCCGAGCGGGAAGAGCGTCGGCTGATTCAGGATCTGTTGGCGGGCAAGACCGTTGACGAGTCGCTGGACGTGCAACCCCTTGATGACGTGCTCGCCGACCTTCTCGGCTCGATCGGCACCGACGAGCTCGACGGGGACCCCGCGCGTGCCGACGCGCCGCACCTGTTCGACAGCACGGAGGCGTTCGTCAAGGAGTCGATCGACTCCTTGCGTCTACTCGACGATCTCGAAGACGACGGGGAGATGCTGGCGTTCACACCGCCGAAGGATCTGGTACACCGGTTGTCCGCGCTGCCTTCCGACTACATGCGCATGCATCGGGTGGACCAGCGCATGAAGGTCACATTCAATCGGAAACTGGCGCAACGCAAGCTGACTGAGGCACGTGACACCAAGATGATGTGGCCGGAGATCGCCTACCTGTCGGATCTGCATCCGCTGGTCGACTGGGTCACCGACAAGGTCCTGGTCCGGTTGGGGCGGCAAAAGGCCCCCGCGATCGTGGCCGCCGTCGATGAACCGGTGTTCCTCATCCAAGGTATCTACTCCAACTCGCTGGGGCAGCCCACCGTGGTGGAGTGGATGGCCGTGACCACCGACGGCGTGCTGCCGCGGCCGATGACCGAAGTCCTCGCCGACGCCAAGGTCGGACCGGGCATGACCAACACCAGGCGAACCATGGACCTCGGCCCGTTGCAGGCCCGTGTACCGGAGGTCGTGACGGCCGCGCGTGCCCACCTGAACGCGCGCCGCAGCGAGTACGACGCCAAAGTCGTTGCACCGCTCAATGAATACCGTCACAAGCTCCAGACCTGGGAGCAGCTCACCCTCGACGGACTCCCCGAGGCCCGCAAGAGCCGCCGCGACGCCGTCAACGAAACCGTCGACCGCCAGCAGCGGCTGCTCGACGCCATGCAGACTTCCGGCGAGCCCCTGCTGCGGGTGCTGGCCGTACTCGTTCCGGAGCAGGAGGCAGCGCAGTGAGGCTCGACTCGCTCGTCAATCGTGGCGACTACTTCTCGGCGCACTACCTCGCCGAAGTGCTGCCGAAGGACCTGAAGAAGAAAGACGGCCTGCTGGCCGCCTGGACCGAGCGCGAGAAGCAGCACCGACAGGAAAAGTCGGCCACCGCCGAAACGGCCGCGGAGGGTGCGACCGACCGCACCTGGGTGACCCCACGGCAGGGCCTGCGCGCCCTGGGCAAACCGTATTGGGCCGATCGCCCCTATTTTGCCGACCTAGACGCCCGTCGCCGCGACGACGACCCGCTCACCGCGCGCGAAACGGCTGAACAACACAAGAAGCTGCACGAACTGCACGGTGATGTGCTGCGTGCCTTGGGTTTCGACGCCCAACCGAGGGAGCTGACCGTCGAACGGACAGGCCGTGAGCACACCGTCCCCGTCGCCTTCGCAGACGACCACCTCGTAGCCATCGAATGCGGTTGGGCCGTCGACGTGGACGCCGCCCTCGACGACAGTCAAGCAGGACGCTTGCTGTCTCCGGTGACGCTGGACAACCACACGGAGATCACCTCCGGCACGAAACTCGCCAAATGGCTTTTCGCGGGCGACAACCCGCCGCGCTATGTCCTCATCCTCGCCGGCGGCGTGGTGATCCTGGCCGACCGTGCCACCTGGGGCGAAGGCCGCTACCTCGGCGTCAGCCTCGATATTGCCCTGGGCCGCAACGATATCGACGAACTGTCTGTCATCGCCGCCCTGTTCGGCGCGGACTCACTGCTCCCGCCCGCGGAAGGCGGCTCCGAACCGCTCGCCGAACTCCTCAGCAGCTCCCGCAATCACGCGGTCGGCGTCTCCAAGGAACTGCGCGACGGCCTCAAGGAATCGGTCGAGCTGATCGCCAACGAAGTGCTCGACCGCATCCGCTCCCAGGGCGCACGGCCTGAGGACATCATGGAACCCGCTGCCCTCGCCAAGGAACTGGGCCGGGAATCCCTTCGCTACCTGTACCGAATCCTGTTCCTGCTCTACGCCGAAGCGCGGCCGGAACTGGGCATCCTGCCCACCGACGACCAGGACTACGGCCGCGGCTACAGCTTGGCTCGCCTCGGCGATCTAGTGGTCCGCGACCTCTGCGATGAGGACAACCTGCACCTGTATGAGTCCCTGGATCTGTTGTTCAAGTTGGTCAACGAGGGACACCGGCCGCGCACGGCCGAGGAGCTCGCCGCGAAGAAAGCCGCCGAAGCGGAGCTAGCAAAGGACGGCAAGCTGTCCAAGAACAACAAACTCTCCGAGGAGGTGGGACTGCGCTTCGAGCCCATGCGCTCGGACCTGTTCGAGCCCACCGCAATCAGCCTCATCCGCGCGGATCTCCTCATCGATGACGACGAAGGCCGCACCATCGACACCCGGCTCCGCAACGCCTGCCTCTACCAGGTGCTGCGCAAGCTCATGCTCGCCAAGGGCCGACGCAAGGAACGCGGCGGCTTCATCTCCTACGCCCAGCTCGGCATCAACCAGCTCGGCGCGGTGTACGAGGGCCTGATGTCCTACACAGGATTCATCGCCACCGAGGACCTGTACGAGGTGGCCAAGAACGGCGATCCCAAGGACGGGTCCTGGATGATCCCGGCCTCCAAAGAGCGTGAATACCCGGACGACGTTTTCGTCATGCTCATGGATGAGGACGGAAAGAAGACCAGCGAGAAGATGCGATATCCGGTAGGTCGGTTCGTCTACCGTCTCGCGGGTCGTGACCGGGAAACCAGCGCCTCCTACTACACACCCGAATCCCTGACCAGCGTCACCGTCCAACTTGCGCTGAAATACCGACTTGATCAGGACGACACGACTACCACGGCGCGGGAGATCCTCGACTGGAAGATCTGCGAGCCCGCCCTCGGGTCCGGGGCATTCCTCAACGAGGCTATCAACCAGGTGGCCGCGGAATACCTGAAGCGGCGTCAGCGCGAACTCGGCATCGACGTCGACCCGGAAAAATACGAGGAAGAGTTGCAGAAGGCGAAAGCCTATATCGCCCTGCACAACTCGTACGGCGTCGACCTCAATGAAACCGCCGTCGAACTGGCTGAAGTCTCCCTCTGGCTCAACGTCATGCATCCCGGTTTGCAGGCTCCCTGGTTCGGCTTGCACCTGCGACGCGGCAACTCACTCATTGGTGCGGGGCGCAAGGTGTACAGCGCCGCCCAGCTAACCAAAGGGGACTGGCTCGGCCAGGCCCCCGAGGATCTGCCATTCTCCGCAGGTCCGTTGCCCACGGGCAGGGTGCACCATTTCTTGCTCCCCGCCGACGGCTGGGGCGCTGTGGCTGGAGCCAAGGAAGCCAAGGCTCTCGCACCCGAACAGGCCAAGCAGTTGGCCGGGTGGCGTAAGGGGATGAAGAAGAAAGTCTCCGACAAGAAGACCAATGGCCGCCGTGTTTCCCAGCTCCAGCGGCTTCAAGCACTCGCGGGCCGGGTCGAATATCTGTGGGACCTGGTCATCCAGCGGCTCACTATCTCCGAGCGCGAGATCAGTCGAAAGATCGACGTCTGGGGTGTGGACTGGCTCACGCAGCCCGAGCACGCTGTGCCCAAGGAGAAGGTGTACCACGACCTCACCGCACCCGGCACGCCCTACTGGCGTCTGAAGAAGGTCATGGACACCTGGTGCGCCCTGTGGTTCTGGTCGCCGGACGAGGTTGGGTTGCTGACCGGCAGCGACCCACGCTACGTGCGCGAGCAGGCTACCAATTCCCTTGTAAACTCCCTGGTCTCGGCAGTATCGGTCAGCCCGCCCGAGACCGCCATAGAAACATCTAGCTTCGAGCAGGTTTACGTCACCGAGTCGTTATTCAGCATCGGCAACGAACAACTCGACCTGGCAAAGTACGCCCAAGCACAGGTTACAGCCCCTCGCAGTTCTAAGCCCGCTCGTCGACCGAAGCTCGACCCAGTGCGTGAGGTAATTCCGCTGCGGAACCTCGACGACTGGATCGATTTCGCGGAGGCGGTGCTCGGCCGAGCGGATGTACCGGAAGATTCGCTCGTCACCAGCTTCACGGGCCTGAAGGATCTGGAGGAATACGAGGACCAATTGCCGCTCTGGATGGGCATGGACTCGGAATTCAAGCTGGGCGAGCGGTTTCCTTGGTTCGAAGCAGCCGAGGCTATCTCAGGTAGTCGGGGCTTTTTCCACTGGGAAGTACAGTTCGCACAGGTCTTCAAGCGAGGTGGCTTCGATCTGTTGGTTGGGAATCCCCCGTGGGTTCGACCGACTTGGAAAGAGAATTCCGTACTGGCCGAATTGGATCCATGGTTTATGTTGTCCGAGAACCCGTCCGCTCCAGACTGGGACGAACGAAAGGGCATGCTTCTCGGAACCGATGCCATGGTAAAGTATTTCGTGGATGAGCTTTCGGACAATTGGGGCGTTTCGGAATTCATTGGAGGCGGCACAAACTATCCGACTCTGGCTGGAACTCAACTCGATCTGTATCGGGGGTTCATGTGTCGTGTTTGGGATGCTTTGGGGCCTCAGGGTGCGGCGGGTTTGATTCATCCGGATACGCACTTTACCGGAACCAAGGAAGGGATGATTCGTGCGCGGGCATACCGTCATCTCCGCTTGCATGCACACTTTGTCAATGAAAGAATCCTTTTCGATATCCTAAATCGGAATGAATTCGGCATCCATATATATGGCCGGCCTGGGGGCATTGATTTCGCGCATCTGAGTTGGATTTTTGCGCCGGAGACTCTCGTTGGGTCATTGAATCATTCTGGTGGTGGGGATATGCCTGGCATTAAACACAATGGCACATGGGATATCCGGCCACACTCTGAGCGAATAATTAACGTAAACGAGAACGTTTTGGCCGAGTGGCAATCTCTTTTGGATGCCAATGGCTCCCCGGTTGATCAGACGCAACTCTTGTATCCTGTGAGCTCTGCCGAGGCGGGTGCGATCAACGCGCTGATAGCATTTGATGGTCGCATTACTGGCGACGATCTGAAAATAAGCTATGGGTTTGACGAAGCAAAAGCAAAGAAAGAGGGTCTCATTCGCTGGAATACGCACAAAGTCGATCGACTTGATGAGGTAATTCTGCAGGGCCCTCACTTCGTTCAGGCTACGCCATATAGTAAGCAGCCTAATATTCCTTGTCGATCCAACCGTGATTGGTCGCAATGGAATCTGGTTAGCCTTGCGGAGGATGCTGTTCCTGTTACGAATTACGTTCGAGCTGTGGATCGCGCCGAGTATGATCGCGCTCTGGATCGTTGGAACGGCCGGAAATTTACTGAATACTTCCGCCTGGCTTGGCGTGTTATGATGCGTTTGTCAAACGAGAGGTCGCTCTTTGCTGCGATAATTCCGCCGGGTCCTGCGCATGTCGATTTGGTTAACTCATTGGCGCTCTCGAATGATCGGGACACTGCGCTTTTAGCTGGATTCTGGGCGAGTTTACCGCTCGATTATAGGCTGCGCATTGCTGGGAGAAAACATCTTCGTAAGACGGAAGTGAGAATGCTTCCATCTCCTGATTCGGCGCATCCGCTTGCGTCGCAGCTTCTTCTGCGGACCCTGCGTCTCAATTGTCTGACAGGCGCTTACTCGGAGCTGTGGAATAAGCTCTACGATCATGAATGGGTGAAAGACCGGTGGGCGGTAAACTGGCCGGGATTGAGTCCGCTTGAAGCGGTAACGCCAGAATGGTGTTTCCGAACTCCCCTGCGGTCCCAGCGTGAGCGCCGGGCTGCGCTTGTCGAGCTGGATGCCTTGGTCGCGGTGTGGATTGGGATGACATCTGATCAGCTCGTAGCAATATACCGTGCGCGCTTTCCAGTCTTGTCTGACTATGAGGCTCAGATTTGGCACGATAACAACGGTCGAAAGATCGCGGGAGATCACAATGCATTCGGCTACGGGCAGACTAAGGAAGATTTCAAGCAACTCATGGATCACTTAGATCCTGAGATTGAAGGCCCGGTTCCACACGGCTACGAAGCCCCGTTCCGTAAAGTCGATCGAGAAGCCGAATACCGCTCTGCACACGCCGTTTTCGCCGAGCGGCTTGCTCTGGCAGGCTGGCCTGTTCCGGGCGAATCACAGCATGAGGGCGGTGCCGCATGAAACCGACCCTGGCGGCCGAGGAGCTGCGCAAGAGTCTGACTCAGTACCTGACAACCACTTTCGCTCTGGCCGAGCCGGCTGTCCGGGAAGCCCTCGAACGCTTCCTTGAACATGCCGAGCAAGGCATCTTCCGCGGCCCTTACTTGCGAATCCGCACCAAGTTTCGCAAGGTGGACGAGAAGACGTGGCGAAATCCCTTGCAGTGGAAGCCCGCTGGTTTCGTCCCGCACCTGCATCAGGCTCAGGCGTGGCAGCGCCTGAGCACTCGGGGGAAGAGGGCCGAGCCGTCGCTGATCACCACAGGAACCGGCTCGGGTAAGACCGAGTCATTCCTGATTCCGGTTCTCGATCACTGTCAGCGGGAGCGCGCGGCTGGGAATCACGGGGTAAAGGCCATATTCCTCTACCCCATGAACGCCCTGGCCACCGACCAGGCTCAGCGCATCAACGAACTCCTTACACAAACCGGTATGGAGGAGGTTACGGCCGCTCTCTACATCGGCGACACCCCGGAGGTCGGCTATCCGAAGGTGATGACCATACGGTCGGAGATCCGTCGCAACCCACCGGACATTCTCATCACCAATTACAAGATGCTCGACCTGCTGTTGCAGCGGGCCGACGATCTCCCGTTGTGGGAGGACGCCCGCATCGCCTACATCGTGGTCGACGAATTCCACACCTATGATGGCGCGCAGGCCACCGATGTGGCAATGCTGTTGCGCCGCTTGGCCGCCGCCACCGAGCATTCACGGCCTGGGGCACCGCTGGGTGACATCTGCCCGGTGGCCACCTCCGCCACCCTGGGAGAGGGCGGCGACGGTACAGAAATTCGGCGGGTGGCTGAGAAGGTGTTCGGGGTGTCGTTCCCGGCGGCGTCCGTGATCGGCGAGAACCGGCTCACCGTGGACGATTTCATGGATGAGCTGGATATGAGCCTGCCGCTGCCGAGCCCGGATGATCTGCTGAATTGTCCTGACCCGTTACGGTTTCCGACCGCGATGGAGGACATTGCTGGAGCCGTTACCGGATTCACCACGCTCAACCAGGCCGAGTTGGGGCAGTATCTGCGCAAGCATATCCTCACCCACGCGGTGCTGGAGATCCTCAACGGAAACCAGGACCGCGGCCGTCCGCGCACCATGGCGGAGATTCTCGAGTCGCTGCCCAAACGCGGGGCTTACACCTGGGGCGCGACTATTCGCGATAATCCGCGTAAGGCGGCCGCGGCGCTGGCGCGGTTCATCGCGCTGCTGTCGGAGGCGCGCGATCCGGAGAATCCGAAACAGCCGCTGCTGCTGATCGAAACACATGTCTGGGCGCGCGCGGTATCGCGACTGCTGCGGATGGTGAGCACGACGGCGGCGTTCGGCTGGGAGGGCGAGCCGCCGGTCATGGATGACGACTCGTTGATGGCCACGCGGGGCAAGCGCATGCTGCCCGCTATCTACTGCCGCCACTGCGGGCGTTCCGGGTGGGCGGTGTACTCGCCGGAGCGAGACCCACGGGAGCTGAACGTCAACCCGGACAAGATTTATCGGGCCAATGTGGGTTCGGAGAACAAGCGGGTGCGCGCGCTCATAAAGGCGACCGATAAAGAGGTCGAGGCGGGTGTGCGCAACCTGCTTGTCTTGGAGGACGATCGGGTGCGGCCGTTCGACCCGCAGGAAACCTTGGACGCCGAGCGGGTATATGTCCTGGGCGATGTGGCGACCACCCCGGAGGCGAACAGTCGCGCCGCCAGCGATCGGTGCCCGGCCTGCGATACCGATGAGGGCATCCGCTTCCTCGGCGCCGGTCTGGCCAGTTTGGCGTCGGTGGCCATCACCCAGTTGTTCGCTCGCGGCCAGCTAGAGCTCAATCAGCAAAAGACCTTGCTATTCAACGATTCCGTGCAGGATGCCGCGCATCGGGCCGGATTCGTTGCCAACCGTTCCTATGCGTTCTCACTGCGTCGTCTGATCGCGAACCGAATCGGTAATGAGCCTATACTGCTGCATGACTTGATCGCTGATCTGGCGGCAGCGGCGACCGAGGACGGTGCGCTGCCCGCCGTGGTGCCACCCGACCTGCACGACCTGCCTGAGATCGACGACATTCTGGCCGAGACGACATCCGGAAGCCCGCGGGCGTGGAGCCTCATCGGAGAGCGGCTGGCGTTTCAGACCATTCTGGAGTTCGGTCTGCGCTCCCGGCAGGGCCGCACTCTCGAGTTGACTGGTACGGCGGCCGCTGAGGTTATTCTCGAAAAACCAGAACTGGCAGCGGATCTCGCACGCGATGCGCACATGAAGGTGCAGTCCGGGCATATCGAGTTGCAGAGCGAGGAGCGCTACCTCGTCTTCGTTCGAGGTCTGCTGGAACGTATGCGCTATCGCGGTGCGATCAAACACCAATGGCTGGACGGCTGGATCGCGAATGCGGGCACGAAACGTTTCGGCACCATCTGGGGTCGTCGACCGGACGGTATGCCAGCCTTCCCCCGCGGACTGTCCGCGCCGACCTTCGTTCGTGACCGCGCTAAGAAGGGTTCCGAATTCGACGGCATCGAATCCGACCAGGGGTGGATGCAGGATTGGGCGTCACGATGCCTGGGCCTGGCGCGAGGGCAGGCCGGTGAGTACCTGTCGAAGTTCCTGCCGATGCTGGCGGCCGAGGGTGTGATCGCCAAACGCATTGCCGCGGACAGTTCGACGCAGGTGTACGGCTTGCAACCCGGCCATATCCAAGTTCGGCTTCTTGAGAAGCATGAGGTGGCCGACGCAGGCATCGGGTGCGACCGTTGCTCTTGGCAGCAGACCCTGCACCCCGAGCAGATCTCCGACTGGTTCGGTCAGCCGTGCCCTCGATACCGGTGCGGTGGAACGCTTTCCGTGCGAGGTCTACTGGACCACAACGACTACTACCGCCACCTGTACCTGGGCGGAAGCCCGTTCCGGGTGGTCACCGCCGAGCACACCGGCGCGCTCACCCGCGCCCAACGTGAACAGGTCGAGCAGCAGTTCAAGGACGGTAAGCGCTACAACGACCCGAATGTCCTGTCCTGCACTCCCACACTGGAATTGGGCATCGATATCGGCGATCTGTCGGCGGTGGTGCTCGCCTCGCTGCCACCCGGGCCCGCCAACTACATTCAGCGCGTAGGCCGTGCGGGCCGCAAGACCGGCAACGCGTTCCTGGTGACGCTGGTGGGTCGGACCCCGCGAGATCTGTACTTCATCGACCAGCCGCTGGCCATGATCGACGGCGAGATCATTCCGCCCGGCAGCTACCTGTCGGCCGTGGAGATCCTGCGCCGGCAGTATTTCGCGCACCTGGTCGACCTGGCCGCTCGCGACCGGCTGCCGGGTGTGCTGCCGCTACCGCGCCGCGCCTCGGCGCTGTTCGGCGAAACCGGTTGGCTGGCGGTCTTTGTGCCCGCCGCCCTATCCAGCGGTGCGGTCGAGCCGTTCCTGGACCTGTTCGGTGACACCGTTTCCGCCGGAGCGGCGAATGATCTGCGTGCCTTCGCGGCATTCGGTCTGGCCGATGCCGTGCGGGAGGCCGAAGAATCCTGGGAGGAACGCCTGGCCGACCTGCGCGAGCGGCTGCACCTCATCGACACCGCGATGGAGACCTCACAGGACGACGAGGACAACCGGGTCGTGAAGCGATCCATGAAAGCTGAACGGAAGGCAATCACCAAGCGCCTCAACGAGATCGGTAGTCAGAACGCTCAGAGCGCGCTGGTGGAGCTCGGCCTGCTGCCCAACTATTCGCTGATCGATACCGCGACGACACTGGAAGCCACGATCACCTGGGACGAGGACACACCCAAGGGTGATCGCGAATACCACAGTGAGGTACGCGAATACCGCCGCCCGGCGCGCGCCGCGCTCACCGAACTCGCGCCCGGCAACACCTTCTACATGCGCGGCTACCAGCACGAGATCACCGGCATGGATGTCGGCACACCGAATCGGCAGGCTTGGGAGTACTGGCGCGTCTGCCCGGAATGCGGTTACGTCCGAACGTCGCAGGCGGTGGAGAATACCTCGCCGTGCCCGCGCTGCAACGCCGGCGAAATCGGTGACGCCGACGCACTGCACAAGGTGCTGCGCCCCACCCGAGTCACTGCCCACGACCGCCGCGATGACGTTCGCATACGCGACGATCAAGACGATCGCAAACGCCGGTACTACGAGACCGTCACAGCCGTCGACATCGATCGCGCGGACATCGTAGAGGGCTCGTGGCGGCATGCGAAAGCCGTGTTCGGCGTGGACTTCACCCGGCACGCGGTGGTTCGCCGCTTCAACCTGGGCCCCACCCGCTACGATCGCCCGGCTGGCGATCGTTTCGCTGGGGAGGACGTGCGGCTCAATCCCTTCTACACCTGCCCCTCTTGCGGTGGCACGACCGTGGACGGCTTGCCGACCGGACAATCGAATGGTCTTGTCGCCCCGTCGATCTGGGACAAGTCGCGGCAGCATCACCGGCCCTGGTGCCCGTATCGGCGCTCGGTTCAGGACTCGGAATATCTCCAGCTGATCCTGGCACACGAGCTCGAGACCGAAGCGGTGCGCATCCTGCTGCCCGTCGCCACCCTGCGTGCCGAGGAGCGGTCCGCGAGCTTCCACACCGCGCTTATGGCGGGCGTGGCGCGCAACTATGGCGGTGACCCCGACCATTTGCAGATCGCGACCGCCACAATGCCGGATCAGGACACCGGCCGCCGCCGCCGTTTCCTTGTCCTGCACGACACGTTACCGGGCGGAACGGGGTATCTGCACCGGCTCGCCAGTTCGGACAACTTCCGCGATGTGCTAATCGCGGCACGCGATATCGTCGCCAACTGCCCATGCAAGGACGACAATCCTCCCAAGGCGGCTTGTCACCGTTGCCTGCTTTCGCACATCCCCAACGACAAGCCCGACTGGTACGGCATGGTCAGCCGCCTCGATGCCCTGGAGATGCTGGACGAACTGCTCGAGGACTGGTCCGTCACGGAAGTGACCGGTACCGACCAGATTTCGCTGTGGGACCAGGTCGAGAGCGAATTGGAGGCCCGATTCCTCGATGGGCTCGACAAGTGGTGGAGACGTCCCGATGTCGAGGCTGTCCTGGCCCGGGGTGAAATTGTCGCTGGCAAACGGACGGCAGACCTGCGCATCGAAGGCCCCGACGGGCAGGTGCGACATTGGAAGATGCTGTTGCAGAACACTATTCGAGGCACGCGGCCCGATGTAGTGTTCCGTTTGGTTAGTGATCAGCCGCAGGAGATCTCCGTCTATCTGGACGGTTACGAGTTCCACGCCTCGCCTAACCACAACAGGTTGGCCGATGACGCCCGTAAACGTGCGAGCCTGCGGGCACACCGCGGTCTGGTCTTCCAGCTCACCTGGAACGACATTGACGCTTGGGAGCTGCGCGGTTTCGGCCCGAACACCTCGAAGGAACCCCTAGTCGAGCCGTATCAGGGCAATGCGCAGGGGGCCGCGCGCAAAATCTATCAGGGCACCGGCCGTGACTCCGATGAGTTGGTGCGGACCATGTGGACCAACCCGGTGTACACCCTGCTCGCCTACCTGGCCGACCCGGATCAGAAGGTGTGGCGGGCCAGAGCCGAAGCTGTGGTGGCCGGTGCGACTAAGACCGCGAAGGTCCGCCCGAGTACGTCGGATGCCAGCGGTGTCGCGAAGCGGGTCACGGCGGCACTGCGCGGTGACCCGTTGCCTGCCCCCGAGAACGGTCCGATCGCCACAATCGCCGCCCCACAACTGTCGATCGTTCTCGACCAACGCGATGGTGCGGCGTGGAGTGCGTTCACGATCATCGACGATCGCGACGAAGCGATCGAAACCGATCAAGACGCACACAAGAAGCGCTGGGCGAACTGGTTGTACTGGGGAAATCTGTTGCAGTTCCTCGATTTCGGCGCCGGTGACAGCGCCCAGCTGACCCTGTCGGCAGTGGACGAGTTCGACGCCACTGAGCTCGCCGCTGCGGGTGGCGGCGGCTTCCTCACCATGTTGAGCCTGTTGCCGTTGGACGAGGACCTGAACGACGACAGCCTGCCCCCGCCGGCACGGCGTGAACCCAAGCCGGAGCCGATACCGAAGTCCGACGACCACACCGTGTCGCCGCAGTGGCTCGAGGTGCTGGACCTGCTCGACCCCGACGAACCCGGACTCGCCGAGCTGGCTCATGAGCTGGCCGTACTCGGTGTCACCGCGCCCGAGGTCGGTTACGAGCTCGGCGAACACGCCTGGCAGGCGGAATTGGGTTGGCCCGCGGCGAAAGTGGCGGTAGTGCTGGCCGGAGACGATGACGAGGCGCGCAAGCGCGATGCCGCATATGCGGACGAGAGCTGGCAGGCTCGGCCCGCGGCGGCCTGGACGGCGAACGAGCTCGCCGCACGGATCGGAGGACAACCATGAGTGACGCGACACTGCGCATGCTCGACAAGGCTTACGACGAAGTGCTGAAGCTCCCGCGGGCCGTCAAAGGCGCGATCTACGACTTCCAGCACAAGTTCCGGGAAAACCCGGAATCGCCTGGCCTGCAACTCAAACAGCTGAAAGGCAACTCACGCCTGTACTCGGCGCGAGTGAACCTGGACTATCGAGCGCTCATGTTGCACGCGGGCAATCAGGACTATGTGATCGTCGCGATCAAGCCGCGTCAGGAGGTGTACGACAACCTTGATCGGTACGCCTACCAGATCAACCCGGTCAGCGGCGGCATCGAATTCGTCGACCTGGTGACGGCGGAAGCCGCGGTGCCCGAGGAACCCGCCGGGCCCGCGCCGCTTTTCGTGCAGTACTCCGACCAGACGCTGCTGGATCTGGGTGTCGCGGAACCGCTGCTGGCGCTGGTCGCGAAGATCACCAATGAGGACGAGTTGCACGGGCTGATGTCATACGCCCCGCAGCTCACCTCGGAAGTCTTGTTGGAGTTGTCCGCCGGCAAGACTCCCGAGGAGGTGATGGAGCAGATCACCGCGCCCGTAGCAGCCGCGGAGGATGTTGATGCGGATGACTATCAGGCGGCGCTCGATCGCCCCGCGACTGTCACCACCGAAGATGGTGCGCTGCAAGCGATTTTGGAAGAGGGCGACTTCGGGCGCTGGAAGGTATTCCTGCACCCCACTCAGCGCAAGATCGTTGAACGCAATTACAGCGGGCCCGCTCGGGTCAGCGGCGGGCCGGGCACAGGCAAGACGATTGTCGCTCTCCACCGCGTCAGCAAACTGGTGGAGCAGCTGGGCCCCGGCACCGGCAAGGACGTTCTGCTCACGACCTTCAACACTAACCTTGCCGCTGATCTGAGGCAGCGCCTGCTCGATCTATCCGGGCCGGAGGTGTTGGATCGAGTCGATATCTTCAATATCGACAAACTCGCGGTGAAGGTCGCCACCGAGGGCAATGGCGGTGCTGGGCGACGGTGGATCAACGACGCCAAAGCTGTCGAGGAATGGGAGCACCTTCTCGCGGAACAGGATGAGCGGCAATGGGATCCGCACTTCCTTCACGACGAGTGGACCCAGGTCATCCTCGGACAGGGTCTGGCCACGCGCGCGGAGTACTTCAAGGCGCGCCGGGCGGGCCGTGGTCAGCGTATCGGCCGCGAAACACGGGCTGCGATCTGGCGGCTGGTTGAACGGTACGTGAAGCGGCTGGACGAACAAAACATGTGGACGCTGCGGCAGGTCGCCGAGCGGGCGGCCCTGTTGGAGACCGAGCGCGCCGAGAATATTGCGCACGCGAATAGCACTGCGCCACAAGGCGGTAGTGAGCTGAGGCATCGCTACCAGCACATCGTTGTGGACGAAGCGCAGGACCTCAGTCCGACGCACTGGCGGATGCTGCGCGCCATGGTCGCCGAGGGGCCGAACGACATGTTCATAGCTGGTGACACTCATCAGCGCATCTACGGCCAGTACGCGTCACTCGGCCAGCTCGGCATCAATATTCGAGGCAGGTCGGCACGACTGACTCTGAGCTACCGCACCACCCACGAAATCCTCGGCATGGCAGCGGCTCTGCTCGGCGAGGAGGAGTGGGATGACCTGGACGATGGCAACGACGATCTCACCGGCTATCGCTCGGTACTGCGTGGGCCACAGCCCACGTTCCAGGCCTATCCGACTTGGGAAGCCGAATTGGACGGGATCGCCGAGCAGATTGCGGCCTGGCCGCACGAGTCTGTCGCGATTGCGGTACCGGAACGGTGGATGGCCGAGGCCGTGGCGAAACGCTTGAACAAAGCCGAGATTGACTCCAGCGTGATCGGGCCGGACGGACCCGGGGAGAACCCCGCTCCGGTTCATATCGGCACCATGTACCGCTTCAAAGGCTTGGAATATAAGCGGATGATCCTCGCCGGAGTCGCAGACGGTGCCCTGCCTGGTAGTCGCGTGGTGGAACTGAAGCAGACCGACCCTGCACGCTATCGTGCGGAGATCAAACGGGCCCGGTCGTTGCTGTTCGTCGCCGCGACCCGTGCCCGAGACAGCATCCTGATCAGCTGGCATGGGAAGAAGAGCCGGTTCTTGCCATGAGGACGCTCGCCGACCGGTACCAGATCACCTCCGCGATCGGGCGCGGTGGCATGGGTGAGGTGTGGAGTGGTAAGGATCTGCGCCTCAACCGGAAAGTAGCCATCAAATTGGTGGCGTCGGAATTCGCGACCGACATCGAAACGCGGCGGCGGTTCAACCGGGAGGCGAGAATTACGGCTCGACTGAGCCATCCTGGCGTGCCGGCGGTGTATGACTTCGGCGCGGATGGCGAGCTCTTCTTGGTGATGGAGCTCGTGTCCGGTGACACTATCGGCATGCTCGTCGACGAGCGCGGAGGGCTGCCGGTGAACTGGGCCACGTGCATCACAGCCCAGGTCTGCGCGGTGCTGGCCGCGGCTCACGACGTGGATCTGATCCATCGGGACGTCAAACCGGGAAACCTCGTCCTCAGCCCGAACGGCCTGGTCAAACTCATCGATTTCGGCGCGGCCACCTCATTGCGTGCCGGGGACTACTCGGTCATTACTGCGTGGGGTGATATCCCAGCATCACTCGGCTACATGGCTCCTGAACTGCTGGAAGGAGGATCGGCCGGACGTGCCAGCGACCTGTACTCGGTCGGCTGCCTTCTCTACGAACTCCTAACCGGTACGCGAGCATTCGAAACCGGCGTGGATCGGACTGTGTCGCCGCCGTGTGGGCGTGACATGCCTGCCGAGCTGAAGGAGTTGACCTTCCAGCTGCTGGATCCTGATCCTGCCCGTCGCCTGTCCGATGCGCGAACAGTGCACAGCCTTATGAGGCCATGGATCGGTGATCGCCAGCCGATTCCGGGCTGGATTGGCCGCGATATTTCCGGCGACCCCGCTCAGATGTACGTGGACGCCGCATCGCAGAGGAGTGACGCGAGAGCAACCACGAGCAGGTCCGGTCGTGTCATACCACCGGGCTGAGGGCACGACTGTGGTTCTGGATGGTGCAGAACGCCGCCCAACAAGATCGAAACAGGTCCCTCCACTGCACACCGCCGCGTAATCTGTACTGGCGCATGCGAATGCATCTAGGCAGGCATGTAGGGGGAAGGGAAGTGCTGCCCATGACTGACGGCGCCCATCAGGGACGTGAACCGCGTGCTTGGCTGATCCGCGGCGGTAGCCATGGAGAACGCGAAGCCCAGGCTCTGGCCGATGGTCTGGCAATCGTGGGCTGGGAGGAAATGGGCGATCTGAAGGCCTACTCGACATGGCCCGAGCTGATTGCGGCTCTCCAGCTGGCCTATCCTGAGGTCGGCCGGGCGGTTATCGGCAACTGGGCCGGGCAGCTCTGGAAGTTCGATACGGATATCAAGCACGGCGACTACATCGTCATGCCACTGAAAACCTTGCCAGGGCAGGTGGCGATCGGGCGTGTAAGCGGGCCGTACGAATATCGCGCCGAGGAGCCTGCGGAGCTGCGCCATGTACGGAAGGTCGACTGGATTCGGAACGATATCGCGTGGGATTCGATCCGGCCTGACCTTCGTGCAAGTCTCGGCTCGTTGCTGACGGTGTGCGGTTTGGTTCGACACGACGCTGCCGGTCGTATTGCACATCTGGCCGAGCACGGTGTCGACCCCGGGTTCACCGGTGATGCCGAAGTAACCAGTGCGTCCGAACTGTTGGGCGATGCCGCCGCCCGCGACCCCGGCACACCGAGGACCCTCACGATCCGAAATCTTCTCGAGCACTGGGGAGCCGAACGTCGTACTGCTGCCGTCATTTCCACGATCAAGTCCGATCTCGCGAGCAAGGGGCTGACAACGCAGCCTCCGTTCACCGAGGGCGACCTGAGCGCGGTTGTCGCGCTTGTACCGCTCGGAACGGAACCTGACACCGAGTCAACCTTGGGCTATGGCACGACCGCGGTGGAAGACGTCAGTGAACTCGAACCGATGTCACTGCGACTGGGCGGCCTGCCCGCTCGGCTTGTGTCGGTCTCCTCGGACGTCGATCTCACCTATGCCAAGACAATGATGGTACAGCGAAAGTTCTCTCAGCTGGCTGTGATCGACGCCGACGGCACCTATCACGGCGCAGTGACCTGGGAATCGATCGGGCGAGCACACATGGCATTCGAGAATCCGTCGTTGCAGAACGCGCTAGTTCGTGCGCCGGTGGTCGATCACGATGCGCTGCTGCTAGACCAGATCGCGGTGATCTATGACAACGGCTTTGTCTTCGTACGCGACGCGGATCGAGTTCGTGTCACCGGTATCCTCACCGCGGCCGATCTTACCGCACAGTTTGGTACGCTCGCCCGTCCTTTCGTCCTGATTGAAGAAGCAGAGAACCGATTGCGCTGTGCGATAAACATTTTCGAATTCGAGGAGCTCAGACCTGCACTTCCAGGCAATCTCCGAAACCGAGCCACTGGACCCGCCGATCTGACCTTCGGATGCTACAAGCACATTCTCGCCGACCCTGGCCGCTGGGCGAGAATCGGCTGGAAGCTCGACCAGGGACAGTTTCTTGCCTTGCTTGAGACTGTACGCAAGATCCGAAACGAGCTAATGCACTTCGCGTCTGACCCTCTGTCCGACGAGAAGTTCGCCGCGGTCAACGGGCTGCTCGAGCTGCTGCGGACAGCCGAGCCGAACCTCTAACGTCGGGCAGAAAGTCTGCTTCCCAACAGTACTCATGCTGAGCTGGCGCTTTGTGAGGACATTTCGGAGAGCCTCAGGCTGCCGATCTGGACACCGTGAAGCGCCGAAGAATGCCTCGACGGCCGGGCGTTGCACGCTGGTGTCCTGGTTGTATCGCTTGGGCTGCACATAGATTCGATCCAGGCCGAGAGAGCTTCCTAATCGATCGCTCCGTCGAACCCGCCAGCCGAAGCCGCGTATGTGGGTTGCGTTTTGTTCGGTGCCGCCATAACTCACCGTCACCACGAGGTCGAACACCGGATGCTGCAAGAAGTTCGGGTGCTCGGCGAAACGCTCATTCGGGATCGGGTTCGAGTCTTTCGCTGGGCAGGACGCCCACGATCAGATCGCCGTACGCATCGCGGTACCGAACGATTGCGAACCATCGTTTGTCCGATGTCTCCCGCCAACGCAGCACGCTGCCGTGCCTGATGCCTTCGTGCGTGCTTACCTGGCAGTTTCGCAGTAATGACTCGTCGGTTCGGAGTCGATCGCAAACGGGACACGCGAGAGGCGTTGCACGAGCGCGGATGTTCTTGTACTTGCGCTGAACGATGTTGCGATTGCCATCGCATTTACGGGCCAGTGCCAGGTCGACTGCGAGAACATCGCATTCTGGAGTCGTATGGTGGATGGCGGTAGCAGGATAGCCTGGATCAACGAGCGTCCAGACCATCTCCTCGGCTGGCACAGTGGCCGGTGAACGCGGAGCGTAATCATCCGGAGGTCGCCAGCCTGGTCCTGATACATCAGCCCATCGGTCAACGATTAAGACGTAGCGCGAAATAGGCTGGTGCACAGTAGCTTTACCGATTCGGTGACCGATATAGGGCAGCGTCTGGTGGCCGGGGGTGATGTCGCCGTCGGCCTTGGGCATCTGCGACGGAGGGTGGTTACGCGAATCGGCTTCCTTTCGTCAGCAGTGTGATTCGGCCGCGGGTGCTGATCCGCCAGCGGCCCGGGTGGTAGCTGGGGATGATCAGGCCGCGGGACTCGAGTTGAGCGAGGGCGTTTCGGGTTCGCCAGGTGGTCAGGGTGGATGACTGTTGGATCTGCACTGCGGTGAGTGTTTTGTCGAGATGGAGGGCCGTCAGGACGGCTACCTCGGCGGGGGTCATTGTGCGGCAGCCTTCGGTGGGTGGGTTCGATGTCTTCCAGGTGAGGCGTCGCTCGGACGGGGGATGTCGAGGTGGCCGCCTCCGGTGAGTGAGAGGCGGAGGGAGGTGCGGGTTTTCGAGTGGCTATCGGAGTAGAAGCCCCAACAGGACCAGAGGATGACGGTGGTGCAGATGGTGATGATGGACAGCATTGCCCATGCGTCCCAGGGCATTACGGGCCTCCTAAGACGAGTACGGACCATTGGTGATCGGTGCTTGCTTCCGATGTCTGCCAGTAGAGGCTGCAGAGTTCGGGTGCGTGGTGAAATTTGGATGAGCCAAAGGAATTCGTCCGTTTGGCCAGTCCGGATTCCATCGGGCGCGCACAATGAATCCGTAGTTCAGCAAGCAGTCACCCATGATCGGGCGTGCGTGCCATCCAAAGATTTTGGAGCGATGCTGATGCGCAAGAATCCGACGACGATTCCGCGGCGGCAGTTGGGGAGGCAGCTGCGGGAGTTGCGGCAGGCGGTGGGGCTTTCGCTGGCCGATGCGGCGAGGTTGATCGAGCGGGGTGCGGGGACGTTGCAGCGGTTGGAGAAGGGGGAGAATCCGCGGATTCGGCAGCTTGATATCGAGGCATTGTGCAGGTTGTACGGTGTGGCGGAGGAGCAGACGTTGCAGATGAAGGCTCTGGCGCTGCAGGCAGATCGGAAGACTCGCCCACCGGATGATTCGTACTGGTGGACCAGGTACGAGGACCTGATCCCGGCTAACTTCGAGACGTACATGTCTCTAGAGGCTGCGGCGGAGCGAATCACCATGTACCAGCCCGATACGGTTCCGGGCATCATCCAGACTGCGGATTACGCACGGGCACTGGACCGGGTTTTCTTCAGTTCGGACAGTGGCGCGGAACTGGAACAACGGGGCCAGGTGCGGATGCAGCGACAAGCTGCGATCACTCGCCGACTGTCACCGATCGAGGTCGATCTACTCCTGGACGAGGCTGTGCTGAGGAGGGTCGCGGGCTCGCGCAGAATCATGGCGGCACAGCTTCGCCGCCTGGCGGACACGCCTCCGAACGTCCGGGTGAGGGTAATCCCATTCAACGCTGGGTTTCCGGTGGGTGGCCACGTCGGACCCTTTGTGATGCTGGAGTTCCCGATTGATCCCGCGACTGCTGAGCCGGTGGAGCCCACCACGATCTATGTCGAGTCGTACGGGACACGGTTGTACTTCGACAGCGAAACCGATGTCTCCCGTTACCAAGACGCCTATCGCAAGATCGGCCGAGTAGCGTTGAGCGAGGCGGATAGTAAGCATCTGCTGAGGGTGGCTGCGAAGGAGTATGAGGCGTGAGTGATCTGATCGGAGCGCGGTGGTTCAAGAGCAGCAGAAGTCAGGGCGGCGAGGCGTGTGTTGAGGCTGCGCATCTACGTGCCGGGCAGGTGGCCGTACGGGACTCGAAGCTGGGGGAGTCCAGTCCGATCCTGTGCTTCAACGGAGCAGCGTGGGACTGCTTCACGAGCGCAGTGAAAGCCGGTAGCTTCGACCAGCCGTAGCCGCTGGTTCGGTCGTCCCATCCGATGCCCTCAGTCAAGTGCTGGATTCTGAGTGGGTCGCTTCCCGCTCCGATCATGCTGCTGGGCAAAGGATTTCACTGCCTACGATGGCGGCCGGTGCCGTCCTCTGGCAGGATTGCCCGTCATGGCCCGCTCCACCAATATCACGATCAATGGCAACTCGGTGCGGCTCACCGAGGACCAGGTTTTCCTCGCGACCCGCGGTCGAACGCCCGAGAAGATTCAGACCTACGCGGTGCTGGTTAACGACGCGCTGTGGCCTCCGATTCAGCTGATTACCTTGGCTACCGGCATCCCAGGATCTGCGGATTCGGTCAACAACTACAACTCGCACACGGCGCTGAAGGCACTGAGCGAGTTGGGGTTTGACACCTTCGAACGGGTTGAGTATCAGGCCAACGGTCGCGTTGCCGTTCGGGAGAGCCGGAAACTCTCGGCTGGCAAGCCGTAGGCACTGTTCGGCAGGCCTCGACCAGATCAGGTTCGAGGTCAGCGAGCTTGCTATACGGTCTGACTGGGCGGTGTGAACCAGGTCGGCGAGTCGGGGCGGTCTAGGAGGCTGCGCTGGTCCGGGTGTTCCTTTAGGAATCGTAGGATCGCCTGAAGCGTATTCGGTTCGGCGGCAAGCAAATAGGCTGGGATAGCGATCCAGTCGGGGGTATCCCATTGCAGGGGCAGGTGCAGGTGCTGGATGCCGGGATGAGGGAGCCGTAGGTGGATCGCGATCAGCGGATGGCCAACCGCGGAGGTTCGGGTGGTCTCCGGGGAAATCGCTGCGATGTCGTCCCAACGGATGGCGATCTCCTTGTGGATGCCCATGGTCGGGGCGCTCATTCCCGGCGGATCTCGTCCGGATACAGCGCGACGGTCCATCGCGTGTAGATGACGGCAAGGAAGAAGAACATCACCGCGGCGACGATGGCGAGGACCAGCGCCACGGTCGCTCCACTGAACTGTCTTTCTACGACGGCAGTAGCACATCGCCGAAGCCGCGTTTCCATGCGATCCATGCCGAAATGCCGTATTCGGCAACTCCACCGAGCAATAGCAAGAGCATCGGCGTCGACTGCTTGGACCGAATGACAACACCGGCCTCAAACCGGCGCAATTGCGCAGGCGTCATTTCCTGCGAATATCTCGGTCATTGTCCCGGGTGGGCGGTCGCGGCCTTCTGCCGCGCGTCACCGCCAGCCTGACTCATCTAGACCCTCTGCCGTGGCTTCCCCAGTGGCGGTTACGCTTTGCCCAGTTGATCGCGGAGTTGGGCGATCACCGCTGCTTGGTCGGCGACGACTGTCTTCAGATCGGAGTTCTCCTCGATCACCCGCGACATCTCTTGTTCCACCAAGTCGACGAAGGCGTCCACTTCGTCCTTGTTGTAGCTCATTCCTCGACTCGGCTCGAAGTTCTCCTCGTGCTCACCATCGACCATGCCGTGATGCTATCCAGGTTGCCGACCGGCACGCCCGGGTTCGGCCCTGCCGTAGCCAGCTGACGATGCTGCCGGAGTCCACCGCACTCATCTGTGAGCGATGCTCTTATTATACTTTTCGCACCGGAAACGCAGTTATGGGTGTTGCTGTTGTACTTTTCGCAGCCGGGTTGGTCTACTTCGGACCTTTGCCGTAGCCGAACTGACGGGTCAGGTACCAGTTGATCTCCTCGAAGACGAAGAGGTTGGGCTGGTGGTACTCGGTTCCGATGATGAGGACCTCCGGGGTGATGCACTCCAGCGATTCCGTTGGGGCGATCACCAGCAGATCGACTTCGCGCACATGCCCGGTGTTGGCCGTGAGGGTGAAGTTTGACCACGCGTACCAAAGCTCGTGATCGGCAGCCGCGCGTCGCACCGACAGCGGACGCGTCATCCGAGCCGCGACCGAGCGCCTCAATCGGTCGGTGAATCGGTCGCCGCGACCGCGCGATCCTTCGACGCGGCGAATCGCGCGGGGCGGCAGAGCGATTCCCGGCGAACCACTGTGACGGCACCCGAAGATCACGTACCGTCGGATCGGTAGAACCGCGTGCCGGGTGACGTGTTCGGGTGACAGGTGGTTGGGGGCAGGTGCATGGGTGGGCGGCGTAGCGCCAAGGCGGAGCGGAACCGGCGGGCTGGTGTCCTGCGGTATTGGCGGGCCGTCGAATACTTCAGTCCCCCCAAGGTCGATCCCGTCGAACCGAGCAAGGGCATGTTCGCGGCCACGCGTGGCCGTCTGCTGCCATGGCAACCCGGGTACGAGCCACACAAAGCATTGGCTGCAAACTGTGCATGGCAGCACACCGTGTATGCCGGAGTGTTCGAACTGACCAAAGTCCGTGAGGTGCTCGGCGCGCTGCTGCGCGCACCCGACGACGACATCGACACCGACACCGACACTCGCACCAGCGGCCACAGTGCCGTTCTCAGCTTCCGGGTGAACCAGGCCGGATTCCTGATCCGGGACTCGGTGACGCTGTCGTCGTGTGCGTGGGCGCTCGGGCGCACCCTGGAGCCGGGACCTAATCACGAGCAGTGGCTGGAGGGTTTCGACGCCGCCCAGGACGAGATCCTCGCTGTCGCCTTCGGCATCGGTGACGGTCTGCTGCCGATCACCACGGCGTCGACGGACGGCGCGCGGTCGGCGCTGGGAGCCATCGCCGGCGTCACGGCCCGGGTGGCGGTGCAGTCGGCGGTGGCGGCGCTCACCGGGCCGGTCGGGGATCTCGCGGGTTCGGTTGCCGCGCAGGTGTTCTCCACGGTGGGGGAGCAGCTCGCCGACCGCGCCGAGGACGCCGTCACCGATCTGCTGGTCGACGAGCAGGACGAAACAGACGAGGATGAGGGGGGCGACGACGCGGACGAAGAGCCACCGCTACTCGGCGTCAAAGTGCTCGACCTGGACGACCTGGTGGCGCTCACCCGATGGGTGGCGGAAACTCTCGGCATCGCGGAGGTGCTGTTGCCCAACGCTATTCGCATCGAGAGCTTCCAGGTCAACTCGCGCCTCGCCGACGAATCCGGTGGCGGGGACATCCTCAACAGCTTCCATGTCGACGACCTCGCGCGGATCGCCGACGCGGCTGAAGCGGACGACGTCGGAGCCGCCCTGACGGAGTACCTGCGTGACAGCGCGAGCGTCACCGCCGGACGCACGGATGTGCGGACTGCCCCGCACACAGTGCTGCGGTCCCTCGCACCCCACGCCATGCCGGCTGGGCGCTGGCCGGCTGAGCCCACCCGGCCCCTGGCGTTGAGCCAGCAATTCGCGGTCAACACCATCCTCAACCAGCTGCGAGATCCGCAGTCGCGCGGGATGTTCGCGGTCAACGGCCCGCCCGGCACCGGTAAAACCACCCTGCTGCGGGATCTGATCGCGGCGATCGTCGTCGAACGCGCCGAGGTGCTCGCCCGGCTCGACGAGCCGGCGCAGGTGTTCACCGCGGAGGCGTACGTCTGGCGTACCGCCGAGACTGGGGGAGTATCGCATCCCCGTACCGTCCGTCCGCTCATCGCCGAGCTGTGCGGGTACGAAATGGTGGTGGCCTCGTCCAACAACGGCGCGGTCGAGAACATCACCCTGGAAGTCCCCGACCTGGGCTCGATCGACCGGGAAACCTTCCCCGACGCGAAATACCTCGCCGAGCTGGCCACCCAGCTCACCGGCGCGCCCGCGTGGGCGGCAATCGCCGCGCGGCTGGGGCGGCTCAAATTTCGGGGCGATTTCGTCGAAAGGTTCTGGTGGGGCTCGAACAACCCCGACTCCGGGGGTCTCATGCACCTGCTGAAATCATTCGGCGACGCGCTCGCGGCGGGCCGGGAAATCGAGGGCGCGCTCACCTGGGAGCAGGCGGTCGCCCGATTCGACGAGGCGAAGGCGCGGGTGCGTCAACTCGCCGCCGTGCGCCAGTTGGTCGCCGACATCCTCGAGCGCAGCGCGGGACCCGACGCCGAACTCAACCGGCTGCGCGGGCAGGCGCTCGACGCCGAGGAGTATCTCAAACGTGTTCGCCGACACAGTGATTCGATTACCGCGGAACTGGAGCGGGCCCGCGCGGTGCGGGCAGGAGCCGTGCAGACGCTGGGCGCGGCGCGCATCGAACTCGGTCGTGCTGACCTTGTGGTCGATCAGGCGGCGGGCCGGGTGGAGGACGCGGAAACCGCTCTGCGTGAACATGATCGGGGCCGTCCCGGTCTCCTCAAACGTCTGCTGTCGTGGGGTTCCGGTGCGGTCTGGGAGAGCGAACGGTTGCCGTTTCTGCTGCAGTGCGAATGCGCGGACGCCGACCTCGTTGCCGCCGAACGGGCCCGCGCGGCGTGGGTAGCCGAGGTCGGTCGGTGTCAGCGCGCGGCGGACGATGCCGCCCAGGCGGAATCCGAGTGCGCTGAGCGGCTCGCCGAGTGCCGACGCGAAATCGCCGCGGCACGTACCGCTGTGGAGCGCGCCGACCAGGGCATCGAAGAGCGTCGTCGCGCACTCGAGCGGGAACAGCGCCTGCTCGCCGGGGCGCGGCGCAAGTGGCCCGACTCCGTTCCCGGCCCGGAATGGGAAGCTGCCGTCGATGATCGAGCAGCCATGGAGATCCGCGAGCGCTCCGCGCCTTGGATGGACGAGGAGTTCGCGACCGCCCGCTCCGAGGTCTTCGTGGCCGCACTCGACCTGCACTTCGCGGTGCTGACCTCCGAGCCGATGCTGGTGCGGGAGAGCCTGTTCGGCGTCATGGACATCGTGCGCGGCCGTGCCCCCGATCTGATCGACGAGGCCGTGCTCGCCGCCTGGCAGCTGTTGTTCTTCGTGGTGCCGGTGATCTCCACGACCTTCGCGTCCCTGGGACGGATGTTGGGGCAACTCGGCCGGGAATCATTGGGCTGGCTGTTCATCGACGAGGCCGGTCAGGCCGCACCCCACGAGGCAGTCGGCGCGCTGTGGCGGACCCAGCGGGCCGTGATCGTCGGGGACCCTCGACAGCTGGAACCGGTCATCGTGCTGCCGTGGTCGGGCCAGCGTCGGCTATGCGGTCAGTTCGGCGTCGATGCGCAGTGGACGCCGCAGGGCTCGTCGGTCCAGTCGACCGCCGACCGGCTCAACAGGTTCGGGACCTGGCTGCCCGATCTCGAAGGGCGCGGCCAACTCTGGGTTGGTGCGCCGCTTCGGGTGCATCGCCGCTGCGACCGACTCATGTTCGAAGTCAGCAACGAGATCGCCTATGACAATCTGATGGTGTACGGCACGGCGGCACCCCAGGGTGAGGAGTTGCTGGCGGCCCACACCTGGCTGGATGTTCCCGCACCGGATTCCGGCAACAAATGGAATCCCACAGACGGCCAGTATGTGCTGGCCACTCTCAACTTGATCCGTGACCGGGTCAAAAAGCGTATGGAGGAAGAGCTCTCCGCCCTGACACCAGACGACGAGCCGCCGCCGTGGGCGCGGACCGACCGAGACAAGGCCGACGAATTGAAGCGGCGGGTCGCGCGAGCCGTCTTCATCGTCAGCCCCTTCCGAGACGTCGTCGCCGGACTGCGCACCCTGCTGAATCCCCGTGTGCCCGCCCTGCTCGGAACCGTGCACACCACGCAGGGCAAGGAAGCCGACATCGTCATCCTCGTGCCGGGCACCGCGGTCAATCAGTCCGGATCCCGCGACTGGGCCGCACAGACCCCGAACCTGTTGAACGTCGCCATAACCAGGGCCCGACGGCGACTGGTGATCGTGGGCGACTACTCCACCTGGTCGCGCCACCGCAACTTCTCCGTCCTCGCCAGACACGGCACCCCCGACGGCACCGGCATGTTGACGGTTAAAGACTCGTCAAACTGGTCGACCCAGGGAGCTCACACCGTCGACTGGCGGCGATACGACGGCTGAGGGAACATGGCAGCTGTAGGCGTGTTCGCCCGCGACCGAGGTGACGTAACGGATGGTCCTGAAACAATCAGGGCGACAGCAGATTTCATCGTGAATCCTGGTAGCGGGTGGTGACGACTGGCATGAAGTTCCGCTGTGGATCGCTACACCGCCATCATGATCAACGGCTGCTCCACCCCGCTCACCGAAGAACAGATCTCTCGCCACCAAGGATCGGACACCGGATGATATTCAGATCTACAGCGTTCTGGTTGTGGCCGCCCATCCAGCTGATCACCCGGGCGACCGGCGTCCCGGGCACGTCGCGGCCGGTCAACAACTGTAACTCCCACACTGCGTTGAACGCGTCCAGGGGTGACGGCGCGACGAACTCGACTTGCGGCTATGGATGCCGGCGAGCAATAGAGACCACCAGCGTATCGGTTAGGTCGGGGCTTGCGAGCAGGTCGGCGATATCGAGAAATCTGTTGCGCCAGAGCAGAATTTCGTTGGTTCGATTTTCGGCGTCCAGTATCGCGAGGACGCTGGAGACAGCCTGAGCGGCGCCGTTCGCGATCCGGAGTGCTGTTCATTCGGTCGCGTGGAGGGTTTACTTGCCTGCGGGTAGAGGCGCAGGGGGTTGCTGGATGAAGGGGTTGGGCATGAAGGGCTCGCAAGTCTGGCGTGCGAGATCATCGGACTGGTCGGGGTGTTGGACGAAATCTGCGTCGGCGTTGCCGACTACCAGGAGGCGGGGGGTTTGAGATTTCTCGCCGGTTGCGGATGGTTCATCGGTGAGGGCGACTATCGAGCGGTAAGGCACGTAGTGCAGGTTGGGATCGCTCAATTCCAGATCGCCGTCGCTGGCCGCGGAATACGCACCAGGGGTGTTGTACATGCAGTAGGTGACGACCCACCGATTGTCGGGTTGATCGCTGACTGCGACGGTTCGGTAGATTACCTGGCCGGTTTCTTGGCGAGGTCGAATACCGTCCGATGTCCATCTTTGATCGTGACTGACCCTGGAGTCGATCTGGGAAATCAGGGAGTCGTCCGGATGTACCTGCATCTCGGACTTCAGGACCTTCGTTTCGAGAGCAAGGTCCGCCGCAGCCGATTCCTTACCCGTCAAAGGGACCGCATTGTCGTGTCGGAACATGAGAGGGGGATACGGAAACGCGGAGGCGGCTGTTGTCGTCCTCTCGGACCGATCGTCGGAAGATGTTGTGCTCGAACATGATGCGACGGAAAGCAAGGCCAGAGCTGCGCACGCCAGTGTCGTAACGGTCTTCTTCAAGCTCACTTCTCCTTGCCGTACAGGATGACGGACAGGCTGGTACCGCTTCGGCCAATGCCCTGGAGGACCTCGATCCCATGGGTCTGGTTGTAATCGGTCAGGAATTGCGCGAATCCCTCTGAGTCGAGATACGCCTGCACAGCATCGCGCTGGGGTTGGGTCAACGATTGGCCAACGTCGAGGGGGCGTCCTGTATCGGGATCGACCAACGCAGGAGGTAGTCGTCCTGAGTCGTGGCTGGCATCGAGCAGTTCGTGCCGAAAATGCCGGATACCCGCATCGTTGATCTCCGTGGCATCCGGATATTGGACTTCCATCTTCTGGGGCTCGGGGACGAACTTGCTGATCAAGCTTTCCGTGACCTTATCGGCCAGCACGTCGGAGACCTTCGAGCTGACGTCGCCACCTGGGGTGAACTCCAGTGAGCTCTGTCCCAGCTTGGCCACGATCTCGGCAGCGGCCTTCTTCTTTTCGTATATCTCCTGCATCTTGCTGTTGTATTCGTGAATGTTGTTGGTGTCCTGGTAAGTCAGCGCATTTTGTTCGGCATTGGTGAACCGGCCGTCCAGGCTTGCCAGTTGTTGCAGCGAGGACTTTGCGTATTCGCCGGGAGGCATGTCGTGCTGAGCGAAAGCCTCATTCAGGATGTGGGATTCGTAGCTTTGCCTGGCGACTTCCAACGTCAACCGGCCCTGATCTGATTGGCTCGCCAGGAACAGCAGACGGTTGGCGTCGGTCACCTGGAGTTGGGCTTCGCCGACCTCAGGCAGGTAGGCAGTCTTCGGGATGTTCGTCGCGTCGACGTAAGCGTCGATATTCGAGCCCATTACATTCGCCAGAGCACGGGATAGTTCGGGGTTCGCGGTGAAACTCTGGGCAGTCTTTCCGAACTTCTCCGGGTCGAGACCGCCGCCGCTACGGTTCACTGGTGGTTGGTCGCCGTGATGGGCAGGGTCTTCCAGCGGTGCGAGAATCCCGGGTAGTCGTGTGAGCGATTCACGCGCGTGCAGTGCTTGCAGGGTGGGCTTGCCGTCAGGGCCGACATCGTGGGAATCGGAACCGATCCAGTCGATCATCTGGCCGGCGGCCGTGCCGCCGTCAGCCCATTTGTGCTGGAGCAGCGTTGTCGCCATTTGGGGGTCGTACTGTGAGAAGCTCTGGCCCGGAACGCCTTTGCCGAACAGTTCGTCGCTGCCGTGGCCGGTGATCATGGCGTAGGAGGCTTCGTGATTGCGGGCTCCGACACTCAGAAAGTCCTGGGCGCTGCGGTTGGCGTTCCTGACCCAGTCCGACTCTTCCAGATTGACGTCACCGTACGGCGCGTAGCCGCCGTGGTCGGCGATCCACGCCTGGTGTGCGGCTTGGCGTTCCAGCTCGACACCCATGCGTTGGCCTGGGATGTAGCTCGGGTCGCCGCTATTGAGGAAGCGGCCGAACTTGGCCATGTCCTCGGTGTAGTCGAACAGGGCGTGGCGGTCGTCGATGGGGCCTTTACCGAAAAGGACCGCGCGGTAGTCGTCGGGGAGGTCACGTGTGTTGGAGTTCGGTGCGCCGGCGAAATTCGGTCGGGTGCCGATCATTTCGCGGACTTCGGAGTTGAGCTTGTTCCAGCCGCCGCGGTCGGCCACCTGTCCGTCGGGGCCACGCGTGACGACGTTCTCGTTGGACAGGGTCATCATGTTGTTGACGAGCTCCTGCCGCAGTTGCAGGGCTTGCGGGGATCCGTTGGCCTGCAACGATTCCGAGAGCTTCCATAGGCCGTCGCGACCGGCTTTGTCGTAGAAGCCCGATAGGCAGTCCATCGTCGACTGCGGGACGGTGATCTGCCCGCCCTTGGCCAGGACCTCCAATTGGTCAGAGGGAAGGCCCATTCCGGCTAGTCGATCCGCGAGCTGCACGATCTTGTCGTCGGCGAGCTTCCCATCGGCGACGTCTGCCCCGTCCTTGCGTCCGAGCTCGGCCGGGTCGACCGAGGTCAACGCCGGTGTATCGATTCCCTTGCCGAGTTGATCACCGCGGATCTGGACTTCGTTCGCGGCGTTGGTGATTCCCGCGATCACCTCGCCGACCGCTGTCATCAAGGCCGACTTCGCGGTGTCGATCAGGCCTTGATGATGGTCGATCCGCTCCTTGATCTTCTTCTTGTCCTGATCGGTGTAGTCGCTGGCGGTGTATGGATTGGCGTGCACCTTCCAGCCGTCATCGACGGTGAGCCCGACAGGACATTCGCCGTCGTGCTCGGCGTCGGACACCCGTCCGAGCAGGATGCGGCGTTCGTCCGAGAGCCGGCTGTCCGCCGTGCGCAGCGCGGCGGAGATGTCACGGATTTCCTGGGAGAGTTTGCGGCCCTCGGCGCGTTCTTCGGCGAATCGGTCGTAGGCGGCGAGATAGGCCTTGCCCTGCCAGTCGGTCCCCTGGAACTGGGTCAGGCTGCGATCCAGCTGGTCCTCGTAACTGGTGGTCTTGGCGTCGAGCTCGCCAGCCCATTGACTGAGCTTCTCGGGCTTCCAGCCCTCGACTTCCTTTCGGCTCGGCATCAGACGCCCTCTCCGGTATGGAAGAAGTGCATCTGCTCGAGCCGGTTCTTGAACTCGGTGTCGGTGACCTTGATGTCGTCAGCGCACTGGTTCACGATGCTGGCCAGCTTGCGCATGCGTTCCGCGATGCGCAGCCATGCGCCTTCTGTGTATCCGCCAGCCTGCGAGCATGCCGCGCCGATGGGAATCCCGGGAAGTGCGTCGCCGATCGTGTCGGCGGTGGTGCGCACGTCCAGGTTGTCGATCTCATCGCCGACAGAGGTCACTGTGGTGGCGAGTGTCTTCAGTTGGTCGATATCGGCCTGGAACATGTGTTCACCCTCCCCTTTGGGTCTCCAGCAACCTTCTGGTCATGAGCCTAGTTGGGTTCAGGAATTGCCCGAGATCTGCATCTTGTCAGATAGGAGGGCTTGAGAGAGGGCTTGGGTGGTGCTTACACCTGCTCTATTGAAGAAATGATCGCTGTGGGCGAATGGTCGGCACTGGGACGTGCCGTGGAGATTGCGCCTGCGACGATCAGGTTTGCCGCCAGCGCGAAGATGCCGCCATTGACTCCGAAAAGCGGGTCGTTGCCGGTGGCGTGGAGAAGGAGGACCGCCGCTCCGCCGGTCAGGAGCCCGGCACCCACGCCGAGCGCGGTCAGACGTCGCCAGTACAGGCCGAGGAGGACCGCCGGAACCAGTTGGGCAATGCCCTCGTAGGAGAGGACGGAGAGGTTGACCAGGAGTTTGGGGTAGAGGAGGGCTCCGGCTAGGGCGATTGCGCCGACGAGGAGGCCGATGAGCTGGGAGGCTTGGCGTTGGCGGGAATCGGAGGCGCCGCCCCCGCGGAGGCCGCCGCCGAGGATGGTTCGGCCACAGAGTGTGCCGATGGCAACCAGGAAGACGCTCATGGGGACGATCGCTGACAGGGCTCCTGCGATTCCGATCAGGGCTACGACCGGGGGCGGGAGGGAGTCGGTTACGAGGGTAAAGAGGGCTAGGTCAGGGTTGTGGAGGGTTGGGGCGGCGAAGAGGGCGGCGGCGCCGATGAGGATGGGGACCAGGAGGAGGACCTGGTACCAGGGGAGGAGGATTGAGTTGCGGCGGAGGGCGTTTGGGGATTTGGCGGAGAGGTAGCCGGCGACTGTGGTGGGGAAGACACAGATGGTGATGGCGTTCAGGATGATCGTGGAGATGAACCAGGAGGCGCCGAAGGTGCCGCCGCCTGCGCCGGGGAAGGTCAGCCATTGCGGCTTTTCGGTGACGAGGCGGTTCAGGAGTTCGGCGGGGCCGTGGAAGTAGTGCCAGGGGAGGTAGATGGCGAGGATGGCTATCGAGA
This sequence comes from Nocardia sp. JMUB6875, assembly GCF_041154655.1. NCBI lineage: Bacteria > Bacillati > Actinomycetota > Actinomycetes > Mycobacteriales > Nocardiaceae > Nocardia > Nocardia sp. JMUB6875. Next base: position 13,885 of record NZ_BAAFGR010000019.1, on the reverse strand, counting down.
GGACGGCGAGGCTGTCCTTGAGGACGCTTACCCAGGCTGAGCCGCGGAGGCCGGAGGTCAGGATGAAGGTCTCGGCGACGAGGAATGAGATGACCGCGGCGGTTTTCAGGTTGATGGCGCCATAGGACATGGCGTTGACGACCACGCCCATGCCCTGGATCTGCAGCTGCACATAGGGAACCAGGAAGATCGTGCAGATCAGGGCGACGGCTATGCCCAAAGGCCTTGAGCGGAAACGGTGTTCGGCGATATCCGCGATCGACACCAGATGGTGTCGCGCGCAATAGGTCCAGAGCGCGGGCGCCACCAGATAAGCGACGGCCAATCCGGTGCTGAGGTACGCGATCAGATAGAAGATCGGAACGCCGTAGCGGTAGGACCAACCGGCCGCGCCGAGAAACGAGAAGCTCGTGTAGCTCTCGCCCGCCATCAACACCAAGACGAACAGCGTGCCCAGTCCGCGTTCGGTGATCGACCACTCGGACATGGATCGGGCCCGGCCACGTGCCGAGAGTATGCCGATCGCGACGGTAGCAACCATGGCGATCGCGAAGAGGCTGACGGCGACCGTCGCACGGCCCGTCATCGAAGGTCCTCGGGGAGATCCACGGATGCTCCGCCAGGGGAATCATCGGCGGGGACGAATTCCACAGCGCCGGAACGATATGCGGGATCGAAATGAGCCGCGAGCCAGATCAATGGTCCGGTCAGAACCGTCGCAGCGATGAGGTACGCGATCAGGAATGGGATGCCGAGGATGCGCGGTTCGATGCGGTTCGCGACGAACGGAGCGAGGCAGAAGAGGATGCCGGGGATCGCGAGGAGCAGCAGGGCTGGGCCGCGCCGATGTAGCGGCGCGGCGACCGGGGCCGTCGATTCCGAGTTGGACATGGATCCTCCGGGTGGGCGGTCGCTGTCTTTGCGAACTATTCCACGGGCGCGAGCAAGATCGTTGGTCCGGCGCGCGGTGGGGTGGATCCGGCAGGCGGTGGGGTGGATCAAAGAGCGTGGTGAAGGATCGGGCAAACCCGGCGGTTGGAATTGTTTGGGCGCGTTGGGAATTGGGGTGGGGTTCGCGGGGAGTTTGTCGGTGGGATGCTCTAACGTGGCCGGGTATCTGTTCGCCTCGACTGTGGAGCGTTATGGCTGCCTCGTCCGGTCTTCATTCCGTTGCGGTGCTCGGCTCGGCCGGGGATCGGCTGGTTATCTGGCACGTGAATGTGGGGGTGGCGCTGGGGGAGTCGCGGCTATCGGGCGCTTGGGTACTGGAGCGGTCGCGAGGCATGGAGATTGAGAGTCTCACAGGGCGATTCCCTGTCGTGCCGACCGACGGCGTCCAGGTCTCGTCCTCGGGCGAGGTCCAGGTCTCGCGAACCGATGAGGTCGAAGGTGCGTCGACCGATGAGGTCCTGGTCGAGGCGAAGGGGGTCGTCGAACTCGAGGCCACGGTCGAAACAGTGCGTGGCGCGGTCGAATCCGCGGATCGGAAGTTCGATGAGCAGGATGCCGCCGGTGGGAAGTTCATTCGCCCACGGTGGCCGGTGGTTGTGTCGCCGACCGAGGTGTCGCTGACCGATTCGCAGGTCGATGTGGTCGACGATCACATCCGCCCGGTGCTCACCCTCGCCCGGGGGCTCGCGGATCTGGCCGATGCCTGGGCGGCCTTCGAATCCCTGCGGCTGGCTCGAGGCTTCCTGGTCGAGCTCGGTGGTCCCGTCGCGCGGCCGTTGCCGCTTGCGGTGCGGTGAGCATGGCGGGACTGTCGTTCGCCGCAATCGATGTCGAGACCGCCAATTCCGCCAGGGGCAGTATCTGCGCGGTCGGCGTCACCGTCGTGCGCGACGGGAGGCGCGAGGAGACTGCATCGTGGCTGTGCCGCCCGCCTGCGGGGCTGGACTTCTTCAACTGGCACAACATTCGCGTGCACGGGATCTCGGCAGCGATGGTCGCCGACCAACCCTGCTTCGCCGAACGCTTTCCGGAGGTGGTCGCGACGGTCGGCGATTTGCCGCTCATCGCCCACAACGCCGGGTTCGACAGCGGCGCGATCCGGGAAGCCTGCGCCCGCAGCGGAATCCAAGCACCCGCATGGGATTTCAGTTGCAGCCTGTCCCTGGCCCGCCGCCACCTGAATCTCGACAGCTACCGTCTGCCGCACGTCGCGGCCGCCCTAGGAATCGACTTCACCAACCACCACGACGCGGCCGCCGATGCCGCGGCGGCCGCCGACATCGTGATCGCCCTGGCCGAACGGTCCGGTGTCGATTCACTGGCGGCACTCGAACGCCTGGTGGTCGATCGGCCACTGCGGACGGAACCGGTCCGCGCCGCATCCGGAATGGCTCGCGCCCAGCCCGAGCCAAGGGAGCGGCCGCGCCGATCCTGGTTCGGACACGAGGAATTGATCATCCCCACCGTGACCGGCACCGACCCCACGCACCCGCTGCACGGCGAAATCATCGTGTTCACAGGCGATCTCACGGCCATGAAACGCCAGGATGCCTGGAACGCGATAGCCGCCCACGGCGCGACCCCGGCCCGGAACGTCACCCGGCGAACCACCGGCCTGGTCATCGGCGACGGCTTCCAGGGCGCCGATCCCGCCAAATTCACAACATCGAAGGCCCGCCGCGTGGTCGAGCTGCGGGCACGCGGGCAGCGAATCGAGGTGATGGACGAAGCCGGATTCCTCGCTTGTCTCGGCCCAATCGAGGCGACCGCCCAGGCTCACAGCCTCTGAACATATTGCGAGGTCCCGGCCTGCTCGGTAAGAGGATCGACCGTGCTATCGGAGCAGATGGTCCCTGAACCACGTTGCTGCCATCAGAGCGAGCGCAATCGCCAGAACGCTGACGAAGGTGACGGCCAATCCCGTACCGGCCTGACGGGCTCGGCCGCCGATGGCCCACAGAATGGCGATCAGCACGAGCTCCGCTAGGTACCAGAGCAACAGCAGGAAGTATCCGAAGGCCATCGTGAACAACGTTGTCACGTTGACGAATCCGCCGACGCCCGCGAAGAGGAACGACATCTCGCCGAACCAGCCGCCGCGGCGCTCGGTGTCGTCGACGGGTGGAGTCACCATACGATTCCCGCCTCGCTGTAGAGCAACATGTCGAAAACCGTTGCGGCGCACCATGCTCCGGTGGTCACCAGTGCGGCCTTCGCGACCGCGTGCCGGAGACCGCTGGACCGGGGATACAGCAAAGCCGCGGTCACCGCGCTGACCGCAGTGGTGATCAGAAATGCGCGCAGGGGAAAATCGGGGCGATCGAGGTCGATGACAGCGACGCTCGTGACGAAGAGCAGCGCTTGAAGTACCAGCAGTGCTGCCACGCTCCAGGTCGCGGCGACCCAGAGAGGTTCGCTTGTCGATGGTGGTTCAGACAACGGATCACTTCTCCCCGCGAGTGCCGCAAACTTTGAGCAGACGCTACCGGAGTCATGGTGAAGCGCGCGGAGCCGCTCACGCGGATCGCGGGAGCGGATCCGGTTCCGGAGTCAACCGAATGGCGGCGGACCGATAAGCTGCTTCGGGTGACCGACGAGAAACTGCTGCAGGGACCTATCCACGCTGTTCATGTCGAGCTGGGAGCCAGCTTCGCACCGTTCGGGGGGTGGGAGATGCCGGTTTCGTATGCGGGGACCGTCGGTGAGCACACGGCGGTGCGCACCACTGTGGGGCTGTTCGACGTCAGCCACCTAGGGAAGGCGACCGTCAAGGGGCCGGGGGCGGCCGCCTTTGTGAACTCGGCGCTCACCAATGATCTGAACCGGATTCGCCCCGGCAAGGCGCAGTACACGCTGTGCTGCACGCCGGAGGGTGGCGTGATCGATGACCTCATCGCCTACTACGTCAGCGATGACGAGATCTTCCTCGTGCCGAATGCCGCGAACACCGCGACCGTGGTGGCGGAGCTGCAGAAGGTCGCGCCCGAGGGCATCACCATCACCGACGAGCACCGCGGCTACGCGGTCTTCGCTGTGCAGGGGCCGCGGTCGGCGGAGGTGCTGGCCAAGCTCGGCCTGCCGACCGACATGGAATACATGGCTTACGAGGATGCCGAGTGGGACGGGCGGCCGGTTCGCGTGTGCCGCACCGGATACACCGGTGAGCACGGCTACGAATTACTGCCTCGCTGGGAGGATGCCGAGGCTGTGTTCCGCGCGCTGGTCGCCGAGGTGCAGGCGGCCGATGGCCAGCCCGCCGGGCTTGGCGCGCGCGACACCCTCCGCACCGAGATGGGCTACCCGCTGCACGGACACGAACTGTCCCTGGACATTTCGCCGCTGCAGGCGCGCACCGGATGGGCCGTCGGCTGGAAGAAGCCTGAGTTCTGGGGCAAGTCAGCCCTCGAAGCCGAGAAGGCCGCCGGTCCGCGCCGTATCCTGCTGGGGCTCAAGGCGATCGACAAGGGCGTCCTGCGTCAGGGCCAGACCGTGATGCGCGGTGACGACCGGGTCGGCGAAACCACCTCCGGCACTTTCTCGCCCAGCCTCAAGGTCGGCATCGCCCTGGCGCTCCTCGACACCGCCGCGGGCATCGAGCCCGGCGACCAGGTCGAGGTCGACGTGCGCGGCCGTCGCCTCCGCTGCGAGGTCATCCGCCCGCCCTTCGTCGAAACCCGCACGGCCTAACCGGAATTAGATGGCCTAACGGGAAGCCGGGCCTGACCGGAATCCGCTATGAACCTGAACGCCGCCGACGGGGCGACCCCGTCGGCGGCGTTCGTCGTCGGGCAGACTCAGCCGCACCAGGTGCCGACGACGTCGTTGTCCTGCTTGCAGTCGTCGAGTTTGAGGCCCGCGGGGCGGAGGGTGGTGAGGATCTGGCGGAGGGTGTCGTCGGTGGCCGCGCCGTCGACGGCCTGGTCGGCGTAGATGACCATGACGACGGACTGGCCCTTGTTGCCCGCTATCGCGAGGGCGTGGACGACACCTGAAGCCGGGTGGGAGCAGTCGGCGTCGCCGGGGTTGGTGAGGGTTGCGGTGACGTGGGCGGCGGGTTTGCCTTGGACGGTGAGGGTTTCGGCGCCGCTGACCGTGTAGGTGTAGTTGGGGCGGTCGTCGTTCATCGCGACGACCGTCGCCCAGTTCTTGGCGACGTCGGTGGCCGCGACGGAGAGATCGCCGAGCTTCGAACCCGTCACGCCCGCGATGGCTCGGGAATGGTGGCCGTCGCAGGCCTTGGGCTGGAGTTCGGCCGCGCCGCTCATGACCACGCGGTTACTGCCGCTCTCGAAGCCGACGACGGTCGTGGGGGTCGGGACCGTCCAGTCCTGCGGGACGTCGTACACGGCGTTGCGGGAGATCGAGTACGCGCTCTGCCAGCCCGGCGTCACCGCCGCGATGGCCGGCTTCGGCGCGGAGGTTGTGGTCGTCGGGAGCGGCTTGGTCCGGGTCGCTGTGTCCTGGAACCCGTATTGGTCTGCGGGAAGCGCGGTTCCGGTCACCGTGTGCGCCGGTGCCAGCGCCGCGACCACCAGAATGGCGACCAGTCCGAGCACGCTCACCGCGATCAGCGCGATCACCAGCGGCCGGGAGGAACGGGGCGGCTTGGACGTCGGATACTCCGGGTACACGCCGTCCACCCTATCCAGGCCCGTAGACCGCGGCCGGTTACCGAGCAGCACTCGCCGGGCGAGAAGGGTATCCCGCACCGGCGTGTCGAGGGCGGCGAATTAGACTCCAGGTCATGACACTTGCCGCGCAGTTCACCCGTGTCCCGCATCCCGCGCCGCTATCGGCGCAGCGGCGGCAGGAGATTCTCGCGGAGCCCGGATTCGGGCGTTTCTTCACCGACCACATGGTGTCGCTGGATTACGTGGACGGGCAGTGGACCAACGGCCGCGTCGAACCCTACGGGCCGCTGGCCATGGACCCGGCCACCATGGTGTTCCACTACGGTCAGGCCATCTTCGAGGGCCTGAAGGCCTACCGTCAGGCCGACGGCAGCATCGCCACCTTCCGCGTGGACGCGAACGCCGCGCGTTTCCGCCGCTCGGCGGCGCGCATGGCGATGGCGCAGCTGCCCGACGAGCTGTTCATCGAATCCATCCGCCAGCTGCTCGAGGTCGACGCCGACTGGGTGCCCGCGGCGGGCGGTGAAGACGCGCTCTACCTGCGCCCGTTCATGTTCTCCACCGAGGTCGGCCTGGGTGTTAAGCCCGCCGCCAGCTACAAGTACCTGCTGCTCGGCGGTCCGGCCGGCGCGTACTTCCCGCGCGGGCTGAAGCCGGTCAAGGTGTGGCTGTCCACCGAATACGTGCGCGCGGCGCCCGGCGGTACCGGCGAGGCCAAGGTCGCGGGCAACTACGCCGCCTCGCTGCTGGCTCAGCAGCAGGCCGCCGAGAAGGGCTGCGACCAGGTGGTCTGGCTCGACGCCTGCGAGCACCGCTACGTCGAGGAGATGGGCACCAACAACCTGTTCTTCGTCTTCGGCAGCGGCTCCGACGCCCGCCTGGTGACGCCGGAGCTCTCCGGCTCCCTGCTCCCGGGCATCACCCGCGACTCGCTCATCACCCTGGCCGCCGACTCCGGCTACAAGGTCGAGGAGCGCAAGATCTCGGTCGCCGAATGGCGCAAGGGCGTCGAAACCGGTGAGATCACCGAGGTTTTCGGCTGCGGCACCGCGGCCGTCGTCATCCCGGTCGGCTCGGTCCGCTCCGCCGAGGGCGAATTCACCATCGGCAATGGCGAACCCGGCGAGGTCACCATGGCCCTGCGCGACACCCTCACGGGCATCCAGCGCGGCACCTTCGCCGACAACCACGGCTGGCTCCGCACAATGGTCTGACCAATGCACCAAAAACGCCCGCACCGAACGGATTCGGGGCGGGCGTCTTGCTGTCGGGGCTGCCACGTCGCCGCCGTAGCCTCGGCCGCGCTCCGAATCGCTGAGTGGCACACCAGGGTGGGGGAAACGGGCAAATCCCCTCGCTGGTGTGCCACTCAACGGAGTGGCCGCTGTCAGCTCGGCATGAACATGTGCCACTGCTCCAGCGTTTGGGGGCGCATGACGTAGTTGTGGTCGCGGATGTGGGAGAGGCTGGCGCTGGGCTCTTCCGAGTACCAGTGGCCGGGGAAGACGGTCGGGTTCGACTTCAAGTCCGAGAGGTAGCGCAGGCTGCGGAACATCGCGTCGGAGTCGCCGCCGGGGAAGTCGGTGCGGCCGCAGCCGTCGACGAACAGCGTGTCGCCCGCGATCAGCCGATCCTCGAACAGGAAGCACTGACTACCCGGCGTGTGCCCCGGCGTGTGCAGCAGCTCGATCTCGAACCCGCCGACCGCCACCTTGTCCCCATGCGCATGCCCGGTCAGCTCACTGGGCGCGATCCCGGTGACATTCGCGACCCACGGCAACTCCTCGTTGTTGACGTGCACCGCCACATCGGTCTTCTCGAGCAGCTCTTTCACGCCCCGCAGCGTGAACCCCATCATCGACCCGCCCACATGATCGGGATGGTGATGCGTAGCCAGCACCCCGGTCAACCGCATCCCATCGCCCTCGGCGATCTCGACCAACTGCCCCGCCTCATAGGCCGGATCCACGACCACGCATTCCCCACTGTCCCGATCCCCGATCAGGTAGGCGAAGTTACGCATCTGCGTCGCGATCGGATCGCCCACGGCCCAGTCACGGCCGGAGAGCAGCTGGCGAAAGTACAAACGGTCGTCGGAGGCCATGCCCCACAGCGTATTGCGCGCGATGTATCTCCCTACACCCGACCGGCAACGAAAACCGAACCCCACCCGACGAAACCAAGCATCCGCATCCGAATCAAATGTCCGAAAACGCTCCCTGGCCAGTGGTTATTGCCAGGCCGTAAGAGCGAATCGGCCCGCCGCTCGAATGAGCGGCAGGCCGATTCGGGTTGGGCTCGCTGAGGGTCAGCGGTTGGTGAGGATGGGCTCGATTTCGGCGGCTACCTCGGGGCCGTAGGCGTCGCGGAGACGCTTCATGGCTACGTCGTGGTCGAGGGTCCAGTCTTGGGGGCCAACGGTTTCCAGGACGAGGACGGCGATCAGGGAGCCGAGCTGGGCGGAGCGCTCCAACGACAGGCCGGCGGACTGGCCGGTGAGGAAGCCGGCGCGGAAGGCGTCGCCTACGCCGGTGGGGTCGACCTTGGCGATGTCGGGGACCACGTCGACGTGGAGTTCGGTGCCGTCGCGGTCGACGATCTTGGCGCCCTTGGAGCCGAGGGTGGTGACGCGGATGCCTACGCGCTCACCGATTTCCGCCTCGGACAGGCCGGTCTTCTGGAGGAGGATGCCCCACTCGTATTCGTTGGAGAACAGGTAGTCGGCGCCGTCGATGAGGCGCAGCGCGGTTTCGCCGTCGATGAAGGCCAGCTGCTGGGAGGGGTCGGCGGCGAAGGGGATGCCCGCGGTGCGGCACTGGTCGGTGTGGCGGAGCATGGCTTCGGGGTCATCGGCGCCGATCAGGACCAGCTCCAGCTCGCGGCCGAGCTGGGTGATGTCGATGTCGCGGGCCTCGGCCATGGCGCCGGGGTAGAAGGAGGCGATCTGCGCCATGGTCTCGTCGGTGGTGCAGACGAAGCGCGCGGTGTGCAGGTCGGCGGAGACGCGCACGGCCGAGCAGTCGACGCCGTTGTCCTCCAACCACTTCCGGTAGTCGCCCCAGTCCTGGCCGACCGCGCCGACGAGCAGGGGGGTCTGGCCGAGCAGGCCCATCGCGTAGCTGATGTTGCCCGCGACGCCGCCCTTGCGGATCACGAGGTCGTCGACGAGGAAGCTGAGCGACACGTGGTGGAGCTGGTCGGCCAGCAGCACATCGGAGAACTTGCCCGGAAAACGCATGAGGTGGTCGGTCGCGATGGACGCGGACACGGCGATGGTCACGAGATTCCTTCAGTGACGAGCGCTGCGCACACCTGCATGCGGGACGCCAACGCGGGGGCCGGTGGATGGGGGAGGCGAACCGAAAAGGGCTCGCATTTAAGAAAATAACACTGTCCGAGACGCATTAACCCCACTCGCGGGCGCTTTTGGCGGTTCAGTTCCGAAAACTCTCCGCGGGGTCGGGTCCGGACACACAGCAGCGCGGAACATCCGGTCAGCGGATGTTCCGCGCTGTGCGGGCTAGCTCAGTTGAAGCTGTCGCCGCAGGCGCAGGAGCCGGTGGCGTTGGGGTTGTCGATGGTGAAACCCTGCTTCTCGATGGTGTCGACGAAGTCGATCGAGGCGCCCTGGATGTAGGGGGCGCTCATGCGGTCGACCGCGAGCTTGACGCCGTTGAACTCCACGACCAGGTCGCCGTCGAGGGTGCGGTCGTCGAAGAAGAGCTGGTAGCGCAGGCCCGCGCAGCCACCGGGCTGGACGGCGATGCGCAGCGCCAGATCGTCGCGGCCTTCCTGATCCAGCAGCGCCTTGGCCTTGAGGGCGGCGGCTTCGGTCAGAGTCGCACCGTGAGTGGTGGTCTCGTTCTCAACAGTCATGAACTCTCCTAAGGGACCTGTTTTCAACCCGTGAAGGCGCACGGCTCGATGCCTGTCAACACCAGTCGGCGGGCGACTATTCCCCATCCTACGCGGCACTTATTCGCCGGAACGGCCAGGTTGCGCAGTCGCTGACAGATTGCCGGCGAGGTGTGCGACACAACAAACGGGCGGACCGGGATTTTCCGGGAAACGTGCCATCGAATAGCCTGGTCGGCGTGAAGTTCCTGCGCCGTGGCGAGCCCACTCCCACCTCCGACAGCTCCAGCGTCGAAACCGATGCCGCGGTGGCGGAAAAGACCGTCACCCTCGGTAAGGGTCGTCCCACCCCCAAGCGACGCGAGGCCGAGGGTCGCAAGCGCGGCCCGGTCGCGCCCGCCCCGAAGACCGCCAAGGAGGCTCGGGCGCGCCGCAAGGAGCTGCGCGGGACCAAGGCGGAGCGCAAGTCGGATTCGGCCGAGCGCCGCGCCGCCGCGCAGGATCGCCGCGCCCGCATGCTCGCCGGTGAGGAGCAGTACCTGCTGCCGCGCGACAAGGGCAAGGTCAAGGGGTATGTCCGGGACATCGTGGACGCGCGCCGCAATCTGCTCGGGCTGTTCATGCCGCTGGCGCTGGTGCTGATTCTCAGCATGATCCTCTCGCCCGCGCTGCAGGCGATCGTGACGCTGGCCATGCTGGTGATGATGCTGTTCATGATCATCGAGGGCATCGTGCTCGGGCGCATCGTGAACAAGCGGGTCCGGGAGCGCTTCCCGGACACCACCGATTCCTCGTTCTCGCTGGGCTGGTACGCCTTCGTGCGCGCCTCGCAGGTGCGCCGGATGCGTGCGCCGAAGCCGCGGGTGAACGCGGGCGACGCGGTCTAGAACCACGGGCCGTCCAAGACGGCCGGAAGCTGTGCCCTGACGGGCGGATTCGAACCACTGCGGGTTCGGGCCGCCCGTCAGCCGTGTTCGCGGTAGGTGGACATGGCGCGGATCTCGAGTGCCACGCGGTCGCGGTCGCGATCGAGGACATCGCTGGATCCGGCGAATCCCCAGCTGTTTTCACGGTGGAACGGAACCGCCCGGCCGGCCGCGGCGAGCAGGGCGACGAATCGACGGAACATGGTGACTGCTTCGGAGGTGCCGGTCGCGGTCTGGAAGTGGCCGTGCCCGGAGGTGATGGTGGTCATGCGTGGGCCTCGCCCTCATCGGTGGGATCGGTGGTGTCTCCGGCCATGAGGCCGAAGGTCATGGTGCCGAGCGCCGTCATGACGGTTCCGGCTGCGACGATTGCGGACAGTGCTTGCATGGCAGTAAGTTTTCTATAGAGAACATACCGTCAACAGTGGCAGTTCTGACATAGTTCGCAAATATTCGGCCAGATGGGATCGGAACATGCTCTCGAAGGTCGCCGTGGTCCTCAACGACCACCTCGCCATGTTCGAATTCGGCGTCGTCTGTGAGGTTTTCGGTCTCGACCGGACCGCCGACGGGCTGCCCGCCTTCGACTTCCGGGTCTGCGGGATCGAGCCCGGGAAACCGCTCATCTCCAGCTCACCGGGCATTCACGTGACGCCCGAATACGGGCTCGAGGAGCTGCGCGACGCGGATCTGGTTGCCATTCCGGCGTTTCCGATCTACGCCGACAATCCCTTCGACCAGCGCATGATCGACGCGGTGCGCGATGCCGCCGAGCGCGGGGCCACGGTGTTGACGGTGTGCTCGGGCGCGTTCCTCGCCGGTGCGGCCGGACTGCTCGACGGGCGCAAATGCACCACGCACTGGCGATATGTCGACCTGCTGGCGGAGAAGTTCCCGCAGGCCACCGTGGATCCGGACGTGCTGTTCGTGGACGAGGGCAACCTCATCACCAGCGCCGGCACGGCCGCGGGCATCGACGCCGCGCTGCATCTGGTGCGGCGCGAACTCGGCAGCAGCGTCGCCAATGCCATCGCGCGGCGCATGGTGGTGCCGCCGCAGCGCGACGGCGGGCAGCGGCAGTTCATCGAACGGCCCGTCGTGGACTGCGACTCCGACAGCCTCAGCGAGACCTTGCACTGGATGGGCGAGAACCTCGAACTGCCGCACACCGTCGAGGCGCTGGCCGCGCGCACCTCGATGTCCACCCGCACCTTCGCGCGCCGCTTCGCCGCCGAGACCGGCACGACACCGGTGAAATGGCTGACCGGCCAGCGCGTCCTGCTCGCCAAACAACTCCTCGAAGACACCGACCTGGACCTCGAATCCCTCGCCCACCGTTGCGGCTTCGGCTCCGGCGCACTCCTACGCCACCACTTCCAGCGCGTCGTCGGCATCGCCCCGGTCGAATACCGCCGCCGCTTCGGCGTGCGCGCGTCCTGAGGCGGCGCTTCGCTGGGGACGGGAATGCCCGTGCCGACTCCGCCGGAGTAATGGGGCAATTGATACCGTGCTGACGTGTCGCACAGTGCTCAGACAACCGATCGGCCGTTGCGGACCCTGGTGCTCGGTGGCGCCCGGTCCGGGAAGTCGGCCTTCGCGGAACAGCTGGCCGGGTCGGAGGCGGTGCGGTACGTGGCGACCGCGGTGGCCGATCCCGCCGACGCCGACTTCGCCGAACGCATTGCGGCGCACCGGGCCCGGCGGCCCGCTAGCTGGACGATCGTGGAGGGGGATCTGGTCGCTGCGCTGCGTGAGGCAGCGCCCGTCACCCTGGTCGATGACCTCGGTACGTGGCTGACCGCGCGGCTCGATGCTCGCGGGGCGTGGGAGTCGCCGCGCGGGACATTGAGCCCGGAGATGGACACCCTCGTCACGGCTGTCGACCACTACCGCGAGCGGCTGATAATCGTCAGCCCCGAGGTCGGACTGGGCGTCATCCCCGGCACCGCGTCCGGCCGCCTCTTCCGTGACGAGATCGGCACCCTGAACCAGCGCCTCGCCGACGTCTGCGACGAGGTCTTCCTCGTCGTCGCCGGGCACGCCCTCCAGATCAAGCCCGACCGCGCCGCCGCCTCGGCCGCCGCGCTTACCGATGCGGCCACGAGTTCCGCGGCCGCGGTGGCGACTTCGGCCGCTCCGGTCGACGCCGCGACGGATCAGGCTGCGGTGCAGCCGGTTCCGGCCTCGGCGGCCGTAGTGGACGCCGCCGCCGGGCTGGGCATGACCGCCGCCGGGGCGATGACGGCCGCTGCGCTGGAAGCCGAGTCGGCCGTGAGTGAGTCACCGCGGCTCACCAAGCCGGTGCGGATTTCGTTCGGGCCGGTGCCCGGGCCGGATGCTGGGGTGCGGGCGGCTGCTGAGGAGCGGCAGTTGCAGTTGACCAAGCCCGGTGGGGCGTTGGGGCGGTTGGAGAAGCTGGCTAATTGGGTGGCGGCTTGTCAGGGGGTTTGTCCGCCCAAGCAGTTCGAGCGGGCTCGGGTTGTGGTGTTCGCGGGGGATCACGGGGTGGCTCGGCACGGGGTGTCGGCGTATCCCAGTGAGGTGACCGGGCAGATGGTTGCCAATTTCCGCAATGGTGGGGCTGCGGTGAATGTGCTGGCGCGGTTGGCCGATGCCAGTGTGCGGGTGGAAGACATTGCGGTGGAAGGGGATACCGCGCCGGAGATCTCGCGGCACAAGGTGCGGCGGTCCAGCGGGTCCATCGACCGCGAGGACGCCATGAGCGAGGCCGAGGTTCAGGCGGCGCTGGCGGCCGGGGCGGCCATCGCCGACGAGGAAATCGATTCCGGCGCGGACCTTCTCATCGCCGGTGACATGGGCATCGGCAACACCACGCCCGCCACCGTGCTGATCGCGTCCATCACCGACACCGAACCGGTGATCGCCGTGGGCCGCGGCACCGGTGTCGACGATGCCGGTTGGATCCGCAAGACCGCCGCCATCCGCGACGCCATGTGGCGGGCGCGCCCGGTCGTCAAGGACCCGGTTGCCTTGCTGCGCACCGCTTCCGGCGCGGACTTCGCCGCCATGGCGGGCTTCCTGGCCCGCGCCGCGGCCCGCCGCACCCCGGTCATCCTCGACGGCGTCGTGGTCACCGCCGCCGCCCTGGTCGCCGATCAGCTCGCCCCCGGCGCCCGCGCCTGGTGGGTCTCGGGCCACCGCTCCAGCGAGCCCTCCCACGCCATCGCCCTGCAGCGCCTCGACCTCGAGCCGCTCGTCGACATGGGCATGCGCCTGGGCGAGGGCTCCGGCGCGCTCGCGGCCCTGCCGCTGCTCCGCGCGGCCGTCGCCACCCTCGCCGAAATGGCCACCTTCGCCGAAGCGGGCGTCAGCACCGCCGACGCCCCCGCCGAATCGGCCGGTGCCTAGCACAGCCAGCTCCGTGCCGCCGCGCCTCGCCCAGCGAGATGCGGCGGCGGGCAGCTTCGTTCGGGTCCGGCGCGGCCGGGTGGTGGCGTGAACGGGATACGGTTGGCGGTCTCGTGGTTGACCGTGTTGCCGGTGCGGGGTCCGGATGAGGTG